>JAJOKU010000089.1:0-5226 GCA_021129695.1 candidate division NPL-UPA2 bacterium | reverse complement strand
CTCAAGGTAGTAGGGAGTTGGGAGGAGCAAAGAGTGAGGATAGAGGAGCAAAGAGTGAGGATAGAGGAGCAAAGAGTGAGGATAGAGGAGCAAAGAAAGAAGGCAGAGGAGCAAAGCGAAAGAATAGAAGCTCTGTCCTCGTCTTTGGAGGGAAAAAAAGAGGAGTTAGCAAAACTCACTGAGACAAAAGAGAGCTTAGAGGAAGAGATGGAGAGCCAGAGGGTTGCCTTCCTGGAAGAGCTGGAGCAGGAGAAGAAGTTGAGGGATGATTTACGAAAGGATCTTATGCAAAAAATAGCTGGCCTGCAAAAGGACTTAGATAAGGAGAGGGGGGAAAAAGCCTCCCTGAAGGAGGAATTTGCCGAGTTAAAGTCAGCCAAGATTCTTCTGGACGGCAGATACAAGGAAGTAGAACAGAAGTGGTTAGCTCTAAAGGAGATAGTGGGGGAAGTGGCTCCATCTGTTCTTGGAGAAGTAACTCCCGAGGTGACTATTGAAGGGAGCATTTCTTATATCCATGGTCCTTTTCTGAGCATTGAACTGGAGAAGGAAGCCGCCGGTGAAGTTAAACCAACTATCTCGGTCTATCGACGTAAGAAATTAATTAGGGAAGTGAAAACCGAGCAGATCCATCATATAACAATAGTGGCCAGGGTTTCCGACGAAACCTCCCTGGAGGGAATTGAGGAAGGTGACCAAGTCAGGTTAGGCCTGCTGCCAGGAACCATCCACTTCTTAGGGCCCCAGAGGATGACCGGAGAGATATTTGGGGTCTCAGAGCCAGGTTTTCTAACGGTCAATCTTGGAGAAGAAGCCGCCTCCACAATTTCCCCAATCGTCCTTATTTATCGAGGTGGCAGGTTAGTGAGGGAGGTGAAACTGGACAGGATTGATTCGGTGATTATTGTGGTGGAGGCAGCTGATAAGATAGCTATCAGGGGGATCAGGGAGAACGATCGAGTAGAGATCAATTGATGGAGGAAGAGAAAATGGCTGAGGAGGCTTATCTGGGCCGGGAAGATGTGATGAAACTTTTAAAAGTTGATCAGGCTAAATTGGATGATTTAATCAAACAGGGTAAACTTAAGCCAGCCATGGAAGGAGAGCTGGCTAAATTTAAAGTAGATGATATCGTTAGCTATATGACTGAAGAGTCGACGGAGATAAAGGAGGAAAAAGTACCTGAGGTAAGTGAGGAAAAAGTAGAGAAGGAGCCCGAGGCGGTTATTGAAGAGCCGCCCTTGGTTACCCCCGAGGCAGAAAAGCCCTCAGAAGAGGGGAAGGTGCTACCTCTGGGAGAAGAGAAACCAATACGGATAGAGCCCAAGGAGGTAAAACCATCTCCTCCTCCTTTGGAGAAGATGGTGGAAATGCCCAGAATTGTGGAGGAGGAAAAGCGCCCGGAGGAGACAATAGAGATTATTAAGCCGGAGGAGGTTCCTACAGAGGTGGGAAAAAAGGAGGAAGTGAAGGAGGGGGCACCTATTGCTCCTGCCAGACCAGCCAGGGCCGAAGTTGCTCTGCCGATGGAAAAGGAGAAGAAGGCCAGTCCTCTTTTCAGCCTTCTCTTTATCTTCTCTCTCCTTCTTATGTTAGTCGCTGTCGGCATTCTCCTCCTGCCCATTTTGAAAGTTCCCATCCCTGAGTTCCTAAAGCCTGCCCTCTAGTTTGCCAACGAAATTCTTTAACCCACCATGTTGAGTAGGATTGAACTCCAGAAACAAGAAGAGAGGATACTTGCCCCTTACGCTATGAAGAGCCAGGATAGCCGGGGGAGACTTTATCCAGAAGATGAGCATCAGTATCGTTCTCTCTTCCAGAGAGATAGGGATAGAATCATTCACTCCACTGCCTTCCGGCGCCTGGAATATAAGACCCAGGTCTTCGTTAACCATGAGGGAGATTACTACCGTACCCGGCTCACCCATACCATCGAGGTAGCTCAGATTGCCCGCAGTATCGCCCGCTGCCTGAAGTTGAATGAAGACTTAACTGAGGCCATAGCTTTGGCTCACGATTTAGGTCATACTCCATTCGGTCACTCCGGTGAGGAAGCCCTTCAGAAACTGATGAAAGAAGAGGGGGGCTTTGAGCATAATTGGCAGGGGCTAAGAGTAGTGGATAAATTAGAGAGGAGAAATCCTGACTTCAGAGGATTAAATCTAAGCTGGGAGGTGAGGGAAGGAATTATCAAACACGCCACTTCCTACGACAAACCTCCGCCCTCCGAGTTTGAGCCAGATAAGAAACCCACCTTAGAAGCTCAGGTAGTTAACTTAGCTGATGAGATCGCTTACAATAATCATGACTTAGACGATGGTCTCACCGCTCAGCTGATAACTGAGGAAGGTTTAAAGAAAGTAAGGTTGTGGGAGGAGACTTACCGTAAGATAAGAAAAGCCTTTCCCCGTTCTGATAAGGAGAGGAGGAAATATCAGACCATAAGATTTCTCATCAATCTTCAGGTAACCGATTTAATCACGGAGACCGAGAGGAGGTTAAAGAGGTTAAAAGTTCAGTCAGAGGAGGAAGTGAGGAATGCTCCTTATTCTTTAGTTTCCTTTAGCCCCCAGATGAAGGAAAGGGATCAGGAACTTAAGAATTTTTTGCTTGAAAATCTTTACCAGCACTATCGAGTAGTGAGAATGGGGGAGAAGGCCCGGCGCTTCATTGGGGAGCTTTTCCATATTTATCTCACTCAGCCAGTTCAACTCCCTCCCGATACTCAGAAGAAACTCAAAGAAGAGTCCCCAGCCAGAGTGGTATGCGACTACATTGCTGGAATGACCGACCGTTTCGCCCTTGACGAATACAATAAACTATTCCAGCCTTACAAGCGCGTTTAAATCCCTTAACGAACAGGCACAGAGGCACAGAGTTTATTTGTTCGTCAGTCTTTTATAATCTACTTTTCTTTGTGCCTTTATGCCTTTTTCAATTTGACCTTTCAATGTTTTGGTGTTAAAATAACCGCTGGGTGGGTAGAAGGACTTTTATGAAGTGGAGTCAGTCATTAATTCGCACTTTGAGGGAGGCTCCCAGGGAAGCGGAAGCGGTCAGCCACAAGCTAATGCTGCGAGCGGGACTGGCAAGAAAACTGGCCGCCGGCCTATATACCTATCTTCCCTTAGGACTGAGAGCAATCAGAAAGGTGGAGGACATTGTTCGTCAAGAGATGAATAAGAAAGGTGCCCAGGAGCTATTGATGCCTACCTTGCAACCAAAGGAGCTCTGGGAGCAGTCCGGGCGCTGGGATGATAAGGAACTGGGCATGCTCAAGCTTAAAAACAGAGAGGAGAGGGAATTTGTGCTCGGACCAACTCATGAGGAGATTATCACTGATTTAGTGAGTAAAGAAGTGAGGTCCTATAAGGAACTGCCTCTTAACCTCTATCAAATTCAGACCAAATTCCGGGATGAGATGAGACCAAGATTTGGAATGATTAGAGCCAGAGAATTCATCATGAAGGATGCCTATAGTTTCCATGTGGATGAGGGGTCAGCCAGGAAAGGTTACCAGGATATGTATGAGGCCTATAGTAACATCTTTCGGCGCTGTGGGCTAAAGACGCAGGTAGTGGAAGCTGATCCGGGAGCTATGGGAGGCAGTAAATCAGAAGAGTTCATAGCCTTGGCTGATAGCGGTGAGGATATTATCGTCTCCTGCCCTCAATGTAACTATGCGGCTAATTTAGAGAGTGCCCAGCAGGGCGATGAGCAGTTGAGGAAAAGCCGGGAGAAGATGAAACTCTTGGAGGAGATAGAAACGCCAGGCATAAAGACGATTAAGGAACTGGAGGATTTCCTGGGGGAGAAACCGGAGAAGATGATAAAAACGCTCATCTATTCTGCGGATGGGAAAACAGTTGCCGCTTTGATTGCTGGCCATCGGGAGCTCAGCGAAGTAAAACTAAGAAAGAATCTTAAATGTGAGAACTTAGAGATGGCTGATGAGAGACTGATAGAGGAGGTGACTGGCGGTCCCCTCGGCTTCTCCGGACCAGTTGGTTTAAAGAAAGTTAAAATTATTGCTGATGTGGGAGTGACTAAAATAGTCAATGGGATAACGGGAGCAAATAAACAGGATAAACATATCAGGAATGTGAATATGGGAAGGGACTATAATCCTGATGAGGTAGCTGACATAAGCTATGTCAGGGAAGGGGATAGATGCCCCAAATGTTCGCACGAATTAGCCATGCGAAGGGGAATAGAGGTAGGGCACATCTTCAATTTGGGGCGCAGATATAGCCAGAGTCTGGGAGCAAAATTTCTGAATGAGAAGGGGGAAGAGACACTGGCCATCATGGGCTGTTATGGCATTGGAATTACCCGCACAGTAGCCGCTATTATTGAACAGAACCATGATGAGAACGGAATAGTGTGGCCGATGTCAGTTAGCCCTTATCAGGTTCATATTATCCTTTTAAATGTTAACAGCCGGGAGACAGTCAAGGTGGCTGATAATCTTTATAATCAACTTACCGGAGAAGGAGTGGAGACACTCTTAGATGACCGGGATGAGCGGGCGGGAGTGAAGTTTAAGGACGCTGACTTAATTGGCGTTCCCCTTCGCCTGATTGTCAGTCCAAGGAGAGTGGCTGAAAAGAAAGCGGAAATCAAACATCATCGAGATGGAAGAGAGTTGCTGATAGCCATTGGACAAGTCCGAGAAAAAGTGAAGGAGTTAATCCAGGAGAACCTTTCCAGCTATGGCCAAGCGTGATTATTACGAGATATTAGGCGTCAGTCGGGATGCCGGCCAGGAGGAGATAAAGAGGGCTTATCGGAAATTAGCCGTTAAGTATCATCCTGACAAAAATCCAGGTAAGGATGCCGAGGAGAAATTCAAGGAAGTGGCTGAGGCCTATGAAATCCTGAGCGACCCTCAGAAGAAAGCTCGATATGATCAGTTTGGTCATGAGGGGCTTCGGGCAGAATACGCTCGGCCTGGCTTTGAGCATGGTTTTGGTCTGGGAGACGCCTTCAGGATATTTGAGGAATTTAGACGGAGTTTCGATACAGGCTTCGGAGGTAGCATTTTTGATGAACTCTTTGGAGAGCCGACCGTTGCCAGAGAAGAGGCAGGACTTCGAGGAGCTGACCTTCGCTATGACTTAGAGATATCCTTACATGAAGCCGCCTTTGGAGCGGAGACCTCAGTTGAGGTCCCCCGTCGGGAGAGCTGTTCAGTCTGCCAGGGGACAGGAGTTAGGCCAGGAACTA
>JAJOKU010000075.1 GCA_021129695.1 candidate division NPL-UPA2 bacterium | reverse complement strand
CACAAAGATAAAGAACAAATAACAGAAACCCAAAACAAACATATTATACGAGGAGGAAAACAGATGGAGAAGCAAATCAGTCTGGGTTTAATGGAGCAGCCGATAATGCGGAAGCAGTCCATCAGCGAGCAGGAAGAGGCAGAGATTAGAGAGGTATTTAACCGGGTGACGCATGTTGAAGGAAAGTATTTAGCAACGTTGGAACTTCTGAAGGAAAGGGTGAATGCCCTTGGAGGCGAAAAACCTTTAATTCTGCATGCTCAGTATCCTCCCCATGGGGACGCTGATATGCTGAATTTAGGCAATACAGCTTTCCCGGACCAGTTCGGAGATAGGTTCAGCCAGATACTTGATATGTTCGAGCCAGAATGGATTTCATTTCACTTAGGTTTTTCCTGTGAGAAGCTACTATCGCGCGGGCAATTTGATTTTGCCATCGCCGAGTCTGAAGTCCTTCCTGAGGAGGTGCTCAGGCAAAGAATGCTGGATAACATAGCCTTCGTGAGAAAGACCTACCTCAAAAGGGGCGAGATACTTCTGGAGAACCTTGACTATAACCCCAGGGACAAGAGCGGCGCCTATGAGCACGTCTGTGACCCCGATTTCATTGACGGCCTATTGACCGCCAGCAAATGTGGGATGCTGCTTGATATCGGCCACGCTAACTGCAGTGGACAGAATATGAGCTACGATGATGTAATGGCCTTTATCTTTAAATTGCCCCTGGAAAAGGTGGTGGAGGTCCATATGTCTGGAGCAGGAGCCAAAGATGGATTAGCCCACGATTCCCATCATCCCATCAATAAAGAGGGGCAGCCGGAAGTTGGATACCTGGAAGAAATCCTGAAATCCGGGCGTATGACAAGGCTCAAGGCAGTCACACTGGAAACGTTCGAGGACATCATACCCCAACTCGAATTGTTGAGAAACCTGTTGGAGCGGTCCGGATACAGGATAGGAGCGCTATGATAGAGTGGGCCCGGGCAATTACCGGCTGACCTGGTCACCATCGGGAGAGGGAATAAAAGAGAGCTTGTGATAACACCAGGGAAAGATACTGTCAAAAATAAAATGATAAAAGATAAGAGTTAGGGAAATACAAGGAGGAAAATGGTGAATAACCGTATTGAGGCTAACAAAGTTCGATTAGAGAAACTGATGGCAAAAGGAGTAAATATCCTGGCGCCGGAATCGGTCATCGTTGGAGAAGAGGTCAATCCTGACAATGTGGAACCGGGAGCGGTGGTTGGCCCGGGAACAAAGATTTTAGGGGCAGAAACGATGATTGGAGCCGGCACCGAAATTCAGGGGGCGGCTATCATCAAGAACAGCCTGCTGGGAAGGAATTGCAGCCTGGCGGCCGGTGAGTATGTGGACTCGGTGCTTCTGGATAGGTGCTCCACCGTTGGTTGGGCCAGGGTGCGGGGACACAGCGCCTGGGAAGAAGGCTCCAACAGCGCCCACAATTGTGATACCAAAACGACGCTCCTGGGATACAAGATAACCCTGGGTTCGTTGATCAACTTCTGCAATGTGCTTATGTTAGGTGGCACCAGCCCGCGCCTGGAAGTGGGAGCGGAGGTCGGGTCCGGGACAATCAATTTCAATTTCCTGCCCTTTGGACCCACGGTGGGAGCGTTGATCAAACCTTCTACTGTAGTGGGCTCGATGGAATCTCCCTTCCTGGTCTGTGAGGGCGCACCGACGAGATATGTTTTTGTAGGCGGGCATTGCAGTATCATCGCTCCCGTTGTCATAGGTCTGGGTACCGTTGTCGCGGCCAAGTCAAGGGTCAACCCAGGAATATATGGGGATGACAAATTGATCGGCGGCGGAAACATTGAGAAGCCGCTGGTGATGGATGTATCAAAGGTCAGGGTTCTCAAAGACATGACGCCGAAATACGAGATTCTCATCCGCCAGATGGCCACAACGGTGGCTTTTCGAAAATGGTGCGATCTGCGGGTAGCCTGGGCCAGGAGAAACAACCTGGACGAATTTGAAGTAAGGTTGATGGAAGGGTTTGCGGGCAAGGTTGATAAATATATGGAAGCCCTGGAAGCCTATGGCGATAACATAGCCAAATATCTATTGGCAAGCGATGACAACTCCAGGCCTGACAGTCTGAAGAGGAACAAGGCAATGGCCGCCCGGTGGAACCAGGAGATCAAAGCCCGGATCCAAGGCGCCTTGGCCGATGAGGCGGGTTTTGTGGAGGCCACGGCCAGCCTCAATTCGGAATTGGACAGGGTGACCAGGGAAGAATCCGGCAACGATAACCAATTCTACAATGTGCTGGCGAAGTTGAGTTATTCGAGCACCGAGGTAAAGACAGCCAGGGAATATTTCTCAGGATTGGTTGAAGCCATAGTCAGTCAAGCGAGGTCTGTGCCATGATTATTTCTGCCAATGCTCCCACAAGAATAGACTTAGCTGGTGGTGCCCTGGATGTTCTTCCACTCTATCTTTTTGAACCAGGAGGGCCAACGGTAAACATTGCTATTAACCTGCTTACCAGAGTGAGAATAGAGGCCCGGGAGAATGAGGAGATCCACCTTCATTCTATCGATTTAAACATCCGAGAGGAATATAAAGATATTGATTCTCTGAACCTTGAAAGCGAATTGGGTTTTATTGCCCGAATCATCAAGTTTTATAGGCCTAAAGTGGGATTGAACGTTACTACTGAGATTGGAATCCCCAAGGGGTCCGGGCTGGGCACTTCCTCTTCCCTGTTGATTAGCCTGAGCGGGGCCCTCAATGAGTTAAATAAGACTGGATTTACTCCCGAGCAACTTATTGACTGGGGAGCAAACATTGAGGCTCAGAGTATCAAAGTCCTCACCGGTAAACAGGATTATTTTGCCGCTATGTATGGAGGAATAAATGCAATCTGGTCGGACGTGAAAGGTAGCCGAACTGAGAAAATAGAGTTGCCCGAAGAAGTTATCGAGAGGCTTAATGAATCTATAATCCTTTTCTTTACCGGGGAGCCCCGTTTTTCCGGAGCCACTAACTGGGCTTTGGTGAAAGGATATATTGATGACATCGGGGATACCCGCAAATTCTTGAAAAAATTAAGAGATAGTGGAATAAGAATGCGGGAGTGTCTTCTCGCCCAGGATTTGAAAAGATTTACCCAGCTATTAAACGAAGAGTGGGAAATTAGAAAAAATATTGCTGAGGGAGTGACCAATCCTCACATTGAAGAAATAATTGCTGAAGCAAAGAAAGCCGGAGCCTTAGCCAGTAAACTCTGTGGAGCAGGTGGGGGAGGGTGTATGATAACCTATGCCGAACCCGAAAATAGAGACAAGGTAATAAAATCTTTAGAGGCTAAAGGAGCAAAATATATGGAATTCAAGATAGCCCGAAAAGGATTGAGTGTTTCTCAGAAATGAGGGACTTTTTCAGTAACTCTCACCTGAATTCTGCCACATTCTCCATCTATGTCAACATCTTCTCCCTATCCCCAGCCTTTGATGGAGAA
This sequence comes from candidate division NPL-UPA2 bacterium, assembly GCA_021129695.1. Classification (GTDB taxonomy): domain Bacteria; phylum NPL-UPA2; class NPL-UPA2; order NPL-UPA2; family JAGMAN01; genus JAGMAN01. Next base: position 4,888 of record JAJOKU010000075.1, on the reverse strand, counting down.
GGAGCTAAATTCTCCTTTATATTCCTGCCAGTCAACCTCCACCTTCCTGACTACTGCTCCCGGTGGGCCATGATGGCACCAGGTAATCAGGGCTTCCACCGCAGGCTTCTCTCCTTCCATCACCGCCTCCACCGTCCCATCCCTACGGTTGGCCACCCAGCCGTTTACCTTAAGGCGCTCGGCTTCCTGACAGGTGGTGTAGCGAAAGAATACTCCCTGCACCCTTCCAGAAACTACCACTCTGGCCCGAACCAAAGCCATTTCTTTTGCTACTCCTCCGTCTCTATTGCTTCCCTGAACATCTTGATGAGTTTATTGGATGAGTTCCTCCAGAACCTTCTCCAAAATCTCTACTCCCTTCTGCCAGGAAAACCTTTCCTCAACCAACTTTCTTCCATTTATAGATATCTTATTCCATAACTTCTCGTCTTTGAGAACCTCAATCACCTTGGCTCCGAAATCATCTGGACTATCGGCAATGAGGATATTTTCTCCATCCACGGCTCCACTTCCGAAAGCACCCAGGGAGGTAGAGACAACCGGCCGTCCACAGGCCATGGCCTCCAGTATCTTCCCCCGGAAACCTCCCCCTAAACGCACCGGGCAGATAAAGAGGCTCGCCTTTTTGAAATACGGTCTGACGTCATCGACAGTTCCGGTGACCATGATATTGGGGTCTTTCCCTAAGGCTATTATATCCTCCTGTGGTCCCCTTCCTACTAAGTAAAGTTTGATGCTGGGAAATTCTTTTCTCACTAAGGGTAGAATCTCGCTGACAAAGTAAAGGGCGGCATCCCGGTTAGGAAGATGAGGGTAATTGCCAAGAAACATAATGGCTGGTTCTTCTTCTCTCTCCTGGGGAGTAAAATACTCTACATCCACTCCATGGGGAACAACCGATATATTTAACTCCGGGGCAAAGCTCAGAAGTTTGTCCCTATCCTCAGTAGTGAGGGTGAGAACCTTATCGGCACTCCGATACATATCCAGCTCATATCTTCTCAGGCCCTTGAGATGGATGAGAGCTCTTAACCCTTCCTTCTTATACCACTCCTTCTTAAAGGCAGTAAGTCGGGCGGGGAAATAAATCTCATGGCAGGAGATGACCTTCTTTACCTTTGCCGGCAGGGCATCATTTCGGTAAAGATATTGTCCCATAACTGTGTATTCAGCAATTATCACATCGTAGCCGTATCTCTTTGTCATCTCGACGGTCTTGTCCTGCATCTCCTGAGTATAGGTGGTCAGGAAATAAGGTGGAGTGGGAGAGAAGAAGAACTGGTAGAGTCCTTTGATAAAAGGTCTTCCCCTGGGTAGCGCCGGGAACTCTGCTGCCTGACAAAATTTGGTTACCGTATGCAGGTGCTTCTTTTCTTCTTCCCGCCGCAGGAAAGAAAGCAGGGAGACCTGATGGCCGCGGGAGAGATATTTAATCCGGTTATATATTATTATTGGTCCCCCAATGACTTTCTCATGGGGAATTTCCTTCGGCATAAAGAGAATTTTCATGAATTAATTAATGGTTCAATTTTCTGAGCGAAGATAGCCTCCCAGGTATAGCTGCGAAGGGCTTTCTTGAAAAGGGGCAAAGTTAAGTGACTTTTCAGGTAGCTAATGATAGACCCAGCCATCTTCTCCGGCTTATCATCCAGGTCTAAATACAAAGCCTCTTCCCCGGCCACTTCGGTGAGGGGCTCTATTCGAGAGCAGACCACCGGAAGATGTGAGATTGCCGATTCCAGGATGGGGATACCAAAACCTTCCCCTCGGGTTGGGAAAAGAAGCAGGTCAGACAGCAGATAGAGGTCACGCAAGAGGTGGTCATCTACCCTTATTCTCTCTCCTTCATCATCTTTATACTCGTACAGAAATATAACCTTCTTTTCAATGTTTAGCTCCCTGGCCAGTTCTTTCAATGATTCATAATAGCGCAGACTATCCTCGTTATGGGGATCGGGAGGACTGGTGATGAGGAGGCTGGCTCGGTGACCTTTCTCATTAATGCTTTTAGTTATTTTAATAGCCAGCTCAATGTTCTTACGCCGAACGATTCTGGTCGGGTAAAACATGACCAAGTCTTCCTCAAACAGACGGAAATGGTCAAATATGGATATTGAAACCGGACTTAGATTGAGAAAGCTTTTAGGGTCAATCCCGTCTGGAATAACATTAATCCGGTCTTCCTTCACTTTAAAAAGTTGGGATAACTGTCTTCGGCGCATCTGGGAAATGGTTACATACTTCACTCCCGGAAGAAGTGAAGAGAGCAAATGCCAGGGATAGGCGTCCCTCCACTGGCCAGCGTAGTGGGCATCTTTGAAGGTGGCATCGTGGCACCAGGCAATGAATTTAGGCTGTCCTACGGACGCTTCGTCAATTATCTTCTCCAGGGCAGCCGTCAGAGCTAAATTAAAATGCATAGTGAGGAGGTTATGAATGATACCTAGGTCCACTGAGGATAACTGCGCCTTTAACTCATGGTAGAGACAGTCTCTCATCTGGTCGAACTTCTCACTTACTCTTCCCTCCTCCAATTCTTCATTTATTCTACGGTCAATCTTCTGGAGGGAACGCATCTCCGGAATGACCTTAACCGCGATGCCGGAATCAAAAGACTCGCCTTCTCCCACTATCAGTTTCACCGGATAACCGTGACCAGTTAGCAATCGGGCATGAGCTTCAATAACTACCTCCACCCCACCAATGACCGGGTAGGAGCTATAGTGAAGAATGGCAACTGTGGGCTTAGGCATCAATTATTTCCCAGGTAGCATTCTCTGGCAGGAGTTCCCAGATGCGGTTTCTATCAAGGCCAAGGTAGTAGCATTTAGTTAGAGCAGCGGTTACTTTATGGGTCACCAGGCAGAGCGTTTCCTGGGGGTGATTATTAACAAGGGCCTGGCAGGCTTTCACGACGCGCTGGTAGACTTCCTCAAGGCTCTCCCCGCCGGGAGGCACTACCTCTAAGGGGTGGGTGAGCCACCTCTGGTAGAGATTCTTATACTTCTTCCTGGCCTCGGAGACAAGAAGCCCCTGCCATCTTCCCTGATTTATCTCCTTAAAGGCAGAAACCTTTTTCACCATTAGATGGTGTTTTTCAGCAACAATCTCTGCTGTCTGAAAGGCTCTCTTCAAGGGGCTGGAATAGATGGCCGCTATCTTCGTCTCGGCTAACTCCTGAGCCAGTCTCTCCGCCTGCCGCCGGCCCTCCTCATTTAAGGGAATATCAAGCCAACCCTGAATCCGATCCTCCGCATTCCAATCCGTTTCCCCATGTCGCACCAGAATCAATTTGCTCATCTTAAAAATTAGAGGCTAAAAATGCGAAATGTTTTTATTTTAAATTTTGCCTTCTCTTCTGGTAGGCAGGGATGGTGGCCATGGGGGGTCTTTCCACTGCTTTATATTCATTGATGTCAAAGAGATACTCTGTCCCATGGCGTTTGAAGAGACGAATTGTTTCACTGAGCTCATCTTTGAGGGCAATTTTATCCAGGGCCTCCACCCGATTGAAGAAAGCCTGGAGTATCCCAAAGGACATTCTGCCTAAAGCCGGGAGACGACGATTGCGGTGGACACGCCGATCCAGGTCAACCTGAGCCATCTTCTCTAAGCCAAACTTCTGACAGATGTCAATGAGCAGACAGGTCTCCACCCCGTAACCGATAAAGAAAGGAACCTGCTCTAATATCTCTCTCCTGCCGGCATATTCACCTGAGAGGGGTTGCATAAACCCACCTAAGTCGGGAAAGAACATATTCAGGAGGGGACGGATGAGAATCTCAGTCACTCTACCTCCTCCAGTTGGCTGCATCCCACCGGTCGGATGCATCCCATCGGCCACGGCCAGAGGTCGCTCATAGAATGCCTTAACATATCCTATCTCATCATCAGTAAGCAGTGGTCCGACCAGCCCGTAAGCGAACTTGGGATGAACATTCTTTATGTCAGCATCTATCCAGATGATAATATCTCCCTTCAGGACGTAAAGGCTCTTCCAGAGGCTCTCTCCTTTTCCGACATAACTTCCTTCCTCGGTAAGACAATCTTTAGCCTGGTAGACATCAGCTCCATAGCGTTTGGCATACTCACATGTCCGATCGGTTGAGCCACTGTCAATAACGGCCAGCTCATCGATCAGGGGATAGTTCTCCATTAGCTCAGACCGAAGAACAACCACTTCGCTGACGATGGTTTCCTCCTCATTCAAGGTGGGCAATCCCAGGCTGATTTTTACTCCCTTCTTCTTTTTCAGCTCAACCAATTTCTCTATGTCCATGAACTGGGAGTGATGGAAGGTATTCTTCTTAAGCCAGGTCTCCACCTTCACTCTACTTCCACCCCCCGTTCCCTGACCTCTTCCCATTTCTCGAGTTTATTGAGGAAGTATGGCTTCAGCCGCTCAAACTCTTCTGCCTGGGCCTCAATGATTCCTTCTGCCTTTACTCCACTTATTTTCTTGGTTTCTATTACGAAGGAGGCTGTTCTCCCATAGTACAGAGGAGCCATGATGTCCACTAATTTATGTCGGTTATTCTTCCAGAGGCTGAAAGTATAAGCAAAATCATAGACGATCTTCGCCCACAGGGAGTCGGGGAATTTGAACTTCTCATCATCTAAGGCTACCACCTTCTTTAGCTCTATCAGCACCTCAGGGGATAGAATCTCTCTCCAGAGAGGATGGAAATGCTTAAAGCCCACCCTTATTTCCCGCAGGAGCTTGCTCAGGGAGACTGGCACCGCCTTCGGTTCTGCTGTGGAAGGGGAACCAAATATTTTAGTGGGCTTACTCCCCTTGACCTCTTTCCACTTATCCTCATACTTTCCCATTAAATCACACGAGTTACGCATTATTTTTAGATGTCAGAAATGTAACCCTTTCAATTAC
>JAJOKU010000093.1 GCA_021129695.1 candidate division NPL-UPA2 bacterium | reverse complement strand
AAAATATGAAGAAGTCGGTGTATAAACGTATTTTGCTGAAGCTGAGTGGGGAGGCCCTGCAGGGAAAACAGAAATATGGTCTTGACCCCAGGGTGATTAGCTCAGTGGCTTCGGAGATTAAGGATGTTTGGGAGCTTGGTCTCGAGATAGCCGTGGTGGTTGGAGGAGGGAATATCTTCCGGGGAGTAGTAGCCAGTGCTAAGGGGATGGAGCGGTCCATAGCTGACTACATGGGAATGTTGGCCACCGGGATAAACGCTCTTGCTTCACAGGGAGTCCTGGAGAAGATGGGAGTGGATACCAGGGTGCAATCAGCCATCGAGATGCGAGATTTAGCTGAGCCCTATATCAGGCGTCGGGCCATTCGCCATCTGGAGAAAGGAAGGGTAGTTATATTTGCCGGCGGGACAGGCAATCCGTATTTTACCACTGACACCGCTGCTGCCCTGAGGGCAACTGAGATTGGAGCGGAGGTGATTTTGAAAGCGACCAGGGTAGATGGAGTTTACAGCTCGGATCCTGTGCTTAACCCCAAAGCCAAAAAATACGAGCGTCTGAGTTATATTGAGGTGATTAAAAGAAAGTTAAAGGTGATGGATTCTACGGCCATTTCCCTCTGCATGGACAATTCCTTACCAATCATTGTCTTTAACCTCAAGCGCAAAGGCAGTATTAAGAGGGCCGTTTTGGGTGAGCCGATTGGAACCATAGTTGAGGAATAAGAAATGGAAAAATCAGTTAAAGATATTCTCAGCGAGATGGAAGAGAAGATGCGAAAGTCGGTGGAAGTGACCAGGCGGGAACTGGCCGCTATTCGCACCGGACGGGCATCTACTGCATTGCTGGACGGAGTTAAGGCAAATTACTATAGCACACTTACTCCCCTTAACCAGATAGCTAACATCCTTACTCCCGAGCCAACCCTTATTGTAATCCAGCCCTGGGACAGATCAACCTTAGAGGAGATAGAGAGAGCTATCCTGAAAGCAGATATAGGTTTGACTCCTAACAACGACGGCAAGGTTATTCGCCTCCCCATCCCTCCCCTCAGCCAGGAGAGGCGGCAGGAACTGGTCAGAGTGGTGAGGAAGATGGTTGAGGAGGGAAGAGTGGCCATCCGGGGAGTAAGACATAAGGAGAGAGATTCTGTTAAAGCGCTGGAGAAAGAAGGCAAGATCTCCGAGGACGTCAGTCGAAGGGCACAGGAGAAGATGGACGAGTTAACTCATAAATATATTGAAGAGGTTGATAAGATTTTAGCGTCCAAGGAGAAGGAAATTTTGGAAGTCTAATGGAGGTTAGGGACATGGCCTACAGAATTACTGAAGAATGTGTTGCCTGCGGGACCTGCCTGGACGAGTGTCCGGTGAATGCTATCCAGGAAGGAGAGGAGCAGTATTCCATTGATGCCGATAAGTGCGATGACTGCGGTAAGTGTGCTGAAATCTGCCCCACCGAGGCTATTGTTAAAAAATAAGCATCTTGCTGGCTCGATGAACCTGTGTCCACCTGAGTCAGCTGCCTCAGCTGAAGGAAGGTGCTGCCCCTTCATGGGGCTTTCTTTGTGGGGAGGGCTACTGCGGTGACTAAGGCGAAGGAGTTGGAGGAGAAGTTAGATAAGGCCAAACTTCCCCAGCATGTAGCCATCATCATGGATGGGAATGGACGCTGGGCCAGGAAGAGGGATCTACCCCGGGTAGCTGGTCACAGGGCCGGGGTAAAATCGGTCAGGGAGATAGTGCGAGCCTGCGGCGAGATAGGGATTAAAGTGCTTACCCTTTATGCTTTCTCGGTAGAGAACTGGAAACGTCCCCGTCGGGAAGTCGATACGCTGATGCGTCTTCTGCGAGAGTCTCTGAGGAGGGAGCTTCCCAATTTGAACAAGAACCAGGTAAGACTGAGGGCAATAGGCCGCCTGAAAGAGCTTCCTCCGAAAGTTCAAGAGGCTCTGGAGAAGGCAATTAAGAGCACGGAGGGCAACGAGGGGTTGATTCTCAATTTAGCTATTAACTATGGAGGCAGAAGCGAGATAGTAGATGCAGTTAAGAGCCTGGCTAAGGATGTTGAGAAAGGTGTCTGTAAGCCAGATGAGGTCAGCGAGGAGATATTTGAGAAATACTTATACACCTCTCACGTCCCCGACCCTGACCTGCTCATCAGGACGAGCGGGGAGCATCGGGTAAGCAACTTCCTCCTCTGGCAGGTCTCTTACAGTGAAATCTGGATCACCCCCGTCTACTGGCCAGATTTCCGAAGGCATCATCTCTTAGGAGCCCTTTTAGATTATCAGGAGAGGAAGCGCAGGTTTGGTGGCATCTGAGAAAATGCGAAATAGACTAATAGTGGCCATCATCTTCATTCCTATCTTCATTATTCTCATCAGGTTGGGAGGATGGCCATTCCTGATTTTAATTGCGGCTATTTCCTTAGCTGGATTGTTTGAGTTCTATCAATTAGTCCGAAATAAAATAAGACCTCTTCTCCCCTTAGGGATGGTGGCTGGATTGGTTCTGCTTCTCAGCATTTTCTACGAGCACGGAACACTTTGGCCATCCTCGATCATTGTTGCTTCTATCCTAACATCATTCTTATGGCAGATGGGCAGAAAGGACCCTGGTCTGGCCATTGCCAACTGTGGGGTGACTATCTTAGGACTACTCTATGTGATTGGATTGCTTGGCTACCTGATTAGCTTAAGGAAATTAGAGAACGGAGAGAGCCTGGTCTTAAGTGTGTGGTTCATAACCTGGATAGGGGATAGCGGAGCCTTTGCCATCGGTAGGCCATGGGGGAGGCATAAGCTCTTCCCCCGCATTAGCCCGAATAAGACGATAGAAGGAGCAGTAGGTGGAGTGCTATCGGCGATGTTAGCCAGTCTCATTGCTTATTTTGCCTTGAGAGCTATCTTCAAAATCGACCCATTCCCGCTCTGCCATGCGCTTCCCCTTGGATTCGCTCTGGGGATAATCGGAATCCTTGGCGACCTCAGTGAATCCCTTCTCAAGCGCAGCGTTGAGCTTAAGGATAGCGGAGGCAAAGTTCCTGGCCATGGAGGTATCCTGGATACTTTTGACAGTCTCCTATTCACTGCTCCCGTGATGTATTATTATGCAATATTCATTATGAAGCTCTGACCAATTTTAGCCGTAAATTCTTAGGAGTGAAAAGAGTTGAAGAGAATATCCATTCTTGGGTCTACCGGTTCCGTCGGGACGCAGACGCTTGAGGTAATCGCTACATTGCCCGACAGGTTGCAGGTAGTAGGATTGACTGGGAAGGACGAAGTAGAACTTATCCACCAGCAAATAGAGAGATATCATCCAGAAGTAGTTGCCATGGCCGAGGCTCCGGCGGCAGGTGAACTTCGTCGTCGGGTTGGGCAAAAAGAGGTAAGAGTCCTATCAGGCGAAGAGGGTATCGTGGAAGTAGCTAAGCACCACGGCGCAGACCTGGTGGTAATGGCTATCGTCGGAAGCGCATCCCTCACTCCTACCTTAGAAGCCATCCGCTCAGGTAAGACAATAGCCCTGGCCAGCAAGGAGGGCGTGGTTATGGCAGGCAGGCTCCTCATGGAGGAAGCAAAGAAGAGCGGGGTGGAAATTCTGCCGGTTGACAGTGAGCCAAATGCTATCTTCCAGTGTTTAAGGGGAGAAGAAAGGAGAAAGGTGAGAAGACTGCTCCTCACTGCCTCCGGCGGTCCATTCTATAATTTCAGTGAGAGCAATTTAAAGTCGATCACTCCAGCTCAGGCTCTACGGCATCCCACCTGGAAAATGGGTCGCAAGGTCACCATTGATTCAGCTACTTTGATGAACAAGGGATTGGAAGTCATTGAAGCTCATAACTTCTTTGACATAGATATCTCCCAAATCGAAGTAGTGATTCATCCTCAGGCCAAGGTCCATTCTCTGGTGGAATTTGTTGACGGCTCTGTCATGGCTATCCTGGGCATAACCGATATGAGGGTGCCCATCCAGCATGCTCTTACCTATCCGGAGAGAACTGCGAATAAGCTCCCTCCCCTCGACCTAACTGAAAACTCTCCTTTGGAATTCAAGAAGCCTGATTTAGGGAAATTCCCCTGCCTGAAATATGCCTATGAGGCAGGTAAGGTGGGAGGGACGATGCCAGCCGTCCTCAATGCGGCAAACGAGGTGGCAGTAGAAGCCTTTTTAAATGGCAAGATAGGGTTCCTGGATATCGCAGAGGTATCAAGGAGGGTCATGGCCGAACACTCCATAATCCGCAAGCCCGATCTAAATGACATCAAGGGAGCAGACACCTGGGCTCGAGAGCGAGCAAAAGAGGGATTGAGAAAATGTTAATCTGGATTGCCCCCATCTTCGTCTTTGGTATTTCCATACTGGTACACGAATTAGGCCATTTTCTGGCCGCCAGGAGAGCAGGGATTGACGTAGAGAAGTTCTCTCTCGGTTTCGGGCCGAAACTCGTTGGTATCAAGAGAGGACAAACCGAATATTGCATATGCTTGCTGTTCTTCTTCGGTGGATATGTGAAGATGGCAGGCGATGAAATGGGCGAAGAGAGAAAAGCTGAGATTACAGGCAGAGAATTCCTCTCCAAATCACCGGGCATGCGCAACCTGGTCATCTTGGCCGGCCCACTTATGAATCTTTTACTGGCAGTTATCGTCTATACAGCCGTCTTTAGAATCGGAGTGCCTGAGCCGGTCACACCCGACGGTCTTCGTATCGCTGAGGTAAAGGAGGGTTCTCCCTGGGCCCGGGCCGGTTTACAGAGGGGGGACAGGATCACGGCATTAGAAGGGAAGGCGGTTGAAACGTGGCGCGACTTCTTCAAAATCATTGTCCTTAATCCTAATAGACCACTTGAGTTGGAACTAAACAGAGGAGGTGATCGGATAACTACCCTGGTCAATCCGGAGAGGGATGAAGGAGGTCTTCCTATCATCGACGACATACTGCCCAGCCAGTTGGCAATACTTGGCCAGGTCCGCTCAGGCTATCCGGCAGAGGCAGCAGGTTTGCGCTCCGGAGACAAAATCTTAGCTATAGATGGCAGGGAGATAAACAGTTGGGATGAGATGAGCAAGATAATACAGGGGAAGTCAGGGGAGAAGATCGAGCTCCTTGTGAAGAGAGACAGTGAGCACTTTAAAGTTAAGGTTACCCCGGTTCTTGACAAGCAGTTGGGATTTGCAGTGATTGGAGTGACCCCCGGCACTAAGTTTGAAATTCGCAGATACGGCCTTGTGCAGTCATTCGGAAAAAGTCTTATTAGAGCCAAGGAAGATATATGCATGCTGTTTAGGTTTCTAAAACTACTTATCCGCGGGCAAATCTCCCCAAAGAACATTGCCGGGCCGATCGGAATCATACAGATATCCGGTCAGGTTGCCCAGGCTGGCATTATCCCTCTACTTTTACTGCTCGCGTTAATCAACATCAACTTCGGTATTATCAACCTCTTTCCCATTCCTATAGTGGATGGCGGCCACATTGTGCTGTTTTCTATAGAGGCCATCCGCCGGAAACCCCTAAGCGAGAAGAAGCTGGTCGCTATTCAGAAGATAGGTATTGCCTTCCTCATCACCCTGCTGGTCTTAGTAACCTACAATGATATCCTCCGCTGGGCAGGAGAACTGCTTAAAAGATAGTGAGTTTCTCAACCATGAAACGTCGCAAGACAAGGATTGTGAAGATTGGCAGGGTCACTGTTGGAGGCAACGCCCCCATTTCGGTCCAGTCCATGACCAAGACCGATACCCAGGATGTGAAAGCTACCATACGCCAGATAAGGTCCTTGGAGAAAGCTAACTGTGAGATTATCCGGGTAGCTGTCCCTGATAGGGAAGCTGCCGCCTGCCTGGGAAAGATTAAATCTCAGATTAACATTCCCCTCATAGCTGATATCCATTTTGATTACCGCCTCGCTCTTGCGGCCATTGAAGAGGAAGTGGACGGACTGCGTCTTAACCCGGGCAATATCAGAGACAAGAGGAAGATAAAGACGGTGGTTAAGGCAGCAAAAGAGAGAAAGATAGCGATAAGAATTGGGGTGAATTCTGGCTCCCTTCCACCCACTTACCAGTCACGAGTTACCCAGTCACCTTCCCCTCTCTCCTCTGCCTGTGCCCTTTGGGGTAGGGAGATGATTAAAGCTTGTCCTGAGGGAAGTGAAGGAGTGAGGGGATATAGCTTAGCAAGAGCCATGGTCGAGAGCGCCTGCGACTACATCAGGCTATTTGAGGATTTAGATTTTCATGACATAATAATTTCCTTAAAGGCATCTGAGGTTCCCGCCACCATAGAAGCCTATCGGCTGATGGCTAAGCGGTGCCGTTATCCTTTCCATCTGGGGATAACAGCGGCTGGTCCTCCTCAAACTGGCTCCATTCGCTCCGCCGTTGGCTTAGGAATTCTGCTCTGGGAAGGAATTGGAGATACCATCCGAGTGTCTTTGACTGGTAATCCAAAGGAGGAAGTTAAAGCTGGATATGAGATATTGAAATCGCTCGGCCTTCGTAAACGCGGGCCAACTATCATCTCCTGCCCTACCTGTGGCCGCTGCCAGATTAATTTAGTCAAGATTGTCAAACAGGTGGAAAATACAGTTAGGTCTTTAGCTCTTAGACCAAAACCAATCAGAATTGCTGTCATGGGTTGTGCCGTTAACGGCCCAGGAGAGGCGAGAGAGGCAGATATCGGAATTGCCGGAGGGAAAGGATTCGGAATTCTATTCAAGAAAGGGAAAGTGTTGAGGAGGATCAAGGAGAAGACCCTGGTGAAAGCTCTCCTCCAGGAGATAAGGACTATAGGCTGATGGCAAAGGGTAAGGGTGCAAATCTGGTCTCCATAGTGTCCAAGGGAGTAGCTGGTTTTCTATTTCTCCTAGCCCTCACTTTCTTTGTCAAGGCAGGCTACTGCATTCGAAGACTCAACCTGAGGGGTGAGATTCCCAGGGTTGTCTCCTTCGAACACCTGCCCTTGGTCAACACCTACCTGCTGGTAACAGCCGTAGTTCTCCTTTTTGCAATCTCCATACTGGCACTGGCCATACTGGGGAGACTGGGTCAGAAGAAGTAAGTCCGCGTAGCGGACAAAAAGTTTGACATAAGCCACCGAGCGATATACAATCATGGAGACTGGAGGAAAAATTTTTCCATCATGAAGAAGACGGGAGCGGAGATTGTAATTGATGCTTTGTTAAAGGAGGGAGTGGATACTGCCTTTGGTATCCTGGGAGGAGCTATACTTCCAGTGTTCGATGTGCTATATGATGCACCGCTTCGGTTTATCCTCACTCGCCATGAGCAAGGAGCGGCCCATATGGCCGATGGCTATGCCCGGGCTACTGGGAAGGTGGGAGTCTGCATGGCCACCTCCGGTCCAGGAGCCACCAACTTAGTCACTGGAATTGCTACCGCCAATATGGATTCAGTGCCCATAGTGGCCATTACCGGACAGGTCTTTACCACCATGATCGGGAATGACGCTTTCCAGGAAGCTGATGTTACCGGAATAACCCGTCCGATAACAAAACATAATTATTTAGTCAAGGATGTTAAGGAACTAGCCCGCATTATGAAGGAAGCTTTCCATATTGCCCGAACCGGACGGCCAGGACCGGTGCTCATTGATATTCCCAAAGATGTCCAGATTGCTGAGACTGAATATAAATATCCGAAAAATGTAGAGATGAGAACCTATAAGCCAACCTATTCTGGGCATCCCCAGCAGATAAAGAGAGCCGCCGAAGCTTTAGGTCAGGCTAAAAAGCCAATAATCTACAGCGGTGGTGGAGTCATCATCTCAGGGGCAGCCAGGGAATTAACGGAGTTAGCCAGGAAAGCCAATATCCCGGTGGCCACCACGCTACTTGGCCTGGGAGGATTCCCGGAGACTGATTCCCTCTCACTGGGAATGTTAGGGATGCACGGGACGCACTATGCTAATTATGCTATTATGGAATCAGACTTAATTATTGCCATTGGAGCCCGGTTCGATGACCGGGTTACTGGAAAATTAGATGAGTTTGCTCCCCATGCTAAAATCATTCACATTGACATAGACCCTTCCTCCATCAGCAAGAATGTTCAGGTGGACATTCCCATTGTCGGGGATGTCCGGAATGTGCTCAGGGAACTGAATAAATTAGTGAGGAAGGGTGAATATACAGCCTGGCACAAGAAGATAAGAGAATGGAAGCGCAAATTCCCTCTTACCTACGAAGACAATGGAGAACTTAAACCTCAGTTCATCGTGGAGGAGATTTATAAAGCTACTAAGGGCGAGGCCATCATCTGCACCGAGGTGGGGCAGAACCAGATGTGGGCATCCCAATTTTATCAGTATACCAAGCCCCGCACTCTCATCTCTTCTGGTGGCCTGGGGACAATGGGCTACGGGTTCCCGGCAGCCATTGGAGCCCAGATTGGCTGCCCGGAGAGCATTGTCTTTGACATTGCCGGGGACGGTAGTTTCCAGATGAACATTCAGGAACTGGCTACTGCCGTTATAAATAAGATTCCTGTTAAAGTAGCTATTCTCAATAATGGCTACTTAGGAATGGTTCGCCAGTGGCAGGAGCTCTTCTATAAGAAGCGATATTCTCATACCAGCTTAGCCGGGGGGCCAGATTTCGTTAAGGTGGCGGAAGCCTACGGAGCGGTTGGCATTCGGGTACAGAAGAAAGAGAAAGTTAGACCAGCTATAAATAAGGCGCTCTCCCTTAAGAAGCCCGTGGTTATAGACTTTCACATAAGGCCCGAGGAGAATGTCTTCCCCATGGTTCCAGCCGGGAAGGCTGTCAATCAGATGATCAGCGGCATGGCTTAAAGAGGTGAAGTATGA
>JAJOKU010000048.1 GCA_021129695.1 candidate division NPL-UPA2 bacterium | reverse complement strand
AAAGAAAGACAAGCACTTAAATGAGAAAATGCTCTATACTTTACTATACTTCAAGGAAATTCGTCACTTCGCTCCTCATCACAATATCTCTAAGCTTATATCTAAGGCCTTAGCTGAATGGGTTAAGGCTCCCACCGAAATCATGTCCACTCCCGTCCGAGCGATCTTTCTCACATTGTCCAAGTTGACTCCACCCGAGGCTTCCAGTAGCGGTCGATGGTCGATAGTAGATGGTTGATAGAATCCATGGACTATGGACTGCCTGCCCCCTTGCGAAGCTATTCGGGGTGGACTATGGACTATCTTAACTGCCTTTTTCATCTGCGCTAAGTTCATATTATCCAGCATGATTATATCTGCCCTGGATCGAGCCGCCCATCTGACTTCCCTTAAATTTCCTGCCTCCACCTCGATCTTCATTTGGGGGGGGACTCTCTTCCTCACTGTTTCTAACAATCTTCTTATAGTGGTAGCTCCCTGTTTCTCCCCAACCAATCTTTTGCCTCTCTGCTTCCCATCACCAAGGCGAAGAAGAATATGATTATCCTTTACCAATACTCCATCATAGAGCCCCATCCGATGATTATATCCTCCTCCCATCCTGACCGCATATTTCTCAAGAACTCTCCAGCCCGGGGTGGTTTTTCGAGTATCCATGATCTTGACCTTATATGGTCGGACTGCGGCCACAAATTTAGCGGTAAGGGTAGCTATTCCTGATAAACGCTGAAGGAAATTGAGAGCAGTCCTCTCCCTCATCAATATGTTCCTGGCCGCCCCAGTGACCTCAGCCAAAACTTTCCCCTTTTTCACCCTATCTCCATCCCTGACCTTTGCTCTGAACACTACTCCCCTTTGCCTTTGCCTTTCACCTTCAGCCATCTTGAACACTAATTCCGCTACCCCCAATCCAGCAACTATCCCTTCTTCCCTGGCAATAATAACTCCCTTTGCCCTGGCCCTGGCATGGATGGTCGCCTCTGTAGTTATATCACCCGAGCCGATATCCTCAGTTAGAGCCATCTCCACCAACGGCCTTATGCTATCTAATTTAAGTATCACTTCAACTCCCACCTCTTATCTATCTGAGCTCTTAAAAATTTATTCTTAATTATTTCAACTGATGAGCCGTGAAAAAAATTGACCTCTAAACTAAGAACATTTAAAATGGAGTAGCTTTTGTTTAACGCTTTGAGTGCATGTGAAGTTCTCCGAAGGCGAATTTGGATGAAGGTGCGAAGCAGTGAAGCCACAAACTGTGTTAGACGAATGAGCATATAAATTAGAATCTAAATTGAAAGACGATGTGTTTCCCATTCCTTTTGTGGTGAATAGTAAACATCTCTATCTCAGGCACTTTTTGAGATATTATCTCGGCAAGTTTTTCCTCGTATACGGATGCTTCAATAATGAAATTTAAGCTTCGCTCTGAGATTTCTGGATAAAAATTGCTATGAGGATTTCCTTCAGAATGCACCTCAGCCATAATCCTCGGCCGAGGTCGCACAGAAGCTTTTTCGATGATCTGCGAACTTGCTATTATTGTTTGATCTGTGATATGCGAAAGAGCGTTTTCAATCTCAACGAAGGTATCGGGAGAGATTTTGATTTCTTTTTTCTCCAAGTGGTTGCGTAAAATATTCAGAAACATTTGATAGATAAGATGTTCCTTAGGGACTGTTTCAAAAAAACGAGCCGTCCACAAGCGAAATTTTTATTTTGTCATCTTTACCGGCGTGTGTTCTTACAAGATAAAAACATCTTCTCTCAAAAGTATAGTAGGATCTTTCCGAGGATAATTCCCCATCTATAATTGAAGCAACTCTTGATACAAGGTTTCCGCCATTAATTACACTTATTTCCTCAAGACTTTTGTATTTTGTGGGAAGTGTCGAGTTGAACGATGCTACAATACCTCCTTTTGAGTCTTTTAATTCTAACAAACTACCACAAATCAATTTACCTGCATGCTTTCTCACCTTCAATATAAAATCTGGAAATTGCTCGGATTTGGAATACAGAAGTTTCTCGTTTAGTCTATTTTTAATCCAATTTACAAATTCTTTTCCATTTTCAAATTGATTTTTAGTAGCCTCCCATAAATCGTAGTCATATTCCCCCTTTGCATCTCTACGATTATCGATATAAGAGAAATTATCTTTGCCTGCTTTTAAGGTTATTTCTTCCAGCGGTGAGTGAGGATTAATTTGTCCTGTCTTCAAAGCATTAATTATACCAACAAAAAGGTCTGCACCGTCAATATATTCATACATTTTAGAATAATTCCATTTGCTTTTCTTCGACAATTACCGAAGCTTTATCGGTGCGCCATATCTCCTTCAAATTTTTTGTGTGTCTGTAATAATTATAATATTTCATAATATCATCAGCATGTCTAAAATCATTTAAACGCGAGGCAATAATTCTGACGTAGTCTGGATCTATTTCTACGCCTATAGAATTTCGCCCCAACTGATAAGCAACAACTAAGGTCACTCCTGTCCCACTAAAGGGGTCTAATACAGTATCCCCAGGCATAGTAGATACCAGAATAATTCTTAAGAGCAAGGCTATAGGAGATTGTTGTGTATGAACCCTATTGCCTTTGGCATCTCTTATTGCTTCGTCTCCTGCAAAATATCCCGATGTTAATTCTCTAATATCGTCCCATACATCTGTAAGATAGACTCCATTAACTCTCTCATACTTATATTCAGGGGGAATCGGCAAATCCACACGTAATTTGTTGAACACCCTTGGTCTTTCTCCCTTTGTAGCAAAAGCAATAATTTGGTGTTGTTTGGAATATCTAACTTCAGATGGAACTGCTGATGTTTTTTTCTTCCAGACAATCAGATTTTGGAATGTCCATCCAGTCTCTCTGAGTATTCTTAGTACATGTTCTGTGTTTTTTTTCTCTTTGCATAAAGTAGATGGCGCCACCCTTAACTGTAATCTTGGAGATTTTTGACAGAACCTCTTTCAGCCAGGTCCAATATCTTTCCTCAGGCTGATTGTCGTCGAAAAATCTATAATCCTTTCCCTGCCTGAAAGGTGGGTCAACGAAAGTAAGATGGATATTGTCTGCTGAGTAGTTGTTAAGCCATTTAAGGCAATCTTTCTGAAATATTTTATACCACACATCCATATTTCTTACCCCTGGCTGAAATAGTTTATGTGGTCACTTCCTTTGCCTTCCAATACTAAACTATTGATTACAGTATAACCTGCCGTCTTAACTAAATCAATAAATTTCTATGAGTAGAGTTTTCAATAATCTCCCTTACCTTCGGCAACATGAATATTCCTGTGGTGTTCAAATTGCCGAGCTCACCTGCAATTACCTTAACCTTCTCCTCAACTGGCAAGGATTCATTGACAATGATAAGCGTCTCCCCCCTCACCTTGCAGAGACCACCTCTACTGTCCAAGGGTTCATACCTGATCTCTATCTGCAGTTTATCAGCAATTGCTTCCAATTCACCAAGGATGGTCTCATCCGTCATGGTCATTAGAACTGCTCCCAGTGGAGAACTTCTTTCAAATCTCTCTTACCGTGGGCAGCGGACTTCTCAGAATATCCCGGGGCGAGGAGCGAAATAAGAGATTTTCTATCTTTTCCTCTGTAGACTCTGTGGTTTATGTTTTTTTAATTCTGCAATTCTATCACGAAGGACAGCCGCTTTTTCAAATTCTAACTTCTTAGCCATCTCCATCATCTCGGTTTCCAGCTCGGCAATGCGCATGGATTTTTCAGGGATGTAGCCAGCTCTTGGTTCCCTGACTATGCCCTCAGTAAACCGCTGAGCACTGCTCCTCACCTGAATCATATCCTGGATGGATTTCTGAATGGTCTGAGGAGTGATAGCATGTTCCCGGTTGAACTTCATCTGGAGACGCCTTCGGCGATTCATCTCTTCCAGGGCTCTCTCCATGGAACCAGTGACTGTATCAGCATACATGATTACTGCCCCATCTATATGGCGAGCCGCCCGGCCAGCCACCTGAATGAGGGAGGTCTGAGAACGCAGAAAACCTTCCTTATCAGCATCTAATATGGCTACCAGGGACACTTCCGGTAAATCCAGCCCTTCTCTCAACAGATTGATTCCCACCAGGCAATCAAACTTGGCCAGGCGCAAATCACGCAGAATTTTTACTCTCTCTAAGGTATTAATCTCAGAATGGAGATAGCGCACCCTCAAGTCCATCTCGTGCAGATACTCAGCTAAGTCTTCAGCCATCCGCTTAGTAAGGGTGGTTACCAAGACGCGCTGTCTCCTCTTGGCTCTTTTCCTTATCTCAGCGATAAGGTCATCAATCTGCCCTTCCACCGGTCGGACAGATACCTTGGGATCGACTAATCCAGTGGGACGAATGATCTGCTCCACCACCTGCCTTGATTTCTTCAATTCATATGGTCCAGGTGTAGCGGAAACGTAAATGGCCCACTTTACCCTCTCTTCAAATTCCTCAAAGTTTAATGGTCGGTTATCCAGGGCGGAAGGAAGTCGGAAACCATGCTCTACTAAAGTCTCCTTTCGAGACCTATCTCCATGGAACATTCCCCTTATCTGGGGGATGGTAGCATGGGATTCATCAATAATTAAGAGATAATCCTCTGGGAAGTAGTCTATTAGCGTATAGGGTGGTTCTCCAGGAAGGCGTCCACTGAGATGGCGGGAATAGTTCTCTATCCCCTGGCAGTAACCAATCTCCCTCATCATCTCTATGTCATATTTTGTTCTGGTCTCCAGGCGCTGAGCTTCTAACAATTTATTCTCTCTGCCCAGCTCAGCCAATCTATCTTTGAGCTCGCACTGGATAGACTGAATGGCACTGTCAATCCTCGAGCGAGAGGTGACGAAATGTTTTGCTGGGTAGATAGCTACTCTCTCCTTTTCAGTGATTACTCTTCCGGTGAGAGGCTCCACTTCTAATATCTTCTCTATGGTCTCCCCAAAAAGTTCTACCCGCAGTGAGGTCTCGGAATAAGCCGGGAATACTTCAATTATGTCTCCCCTAACTCGGAATTGAGCCCTTCTGAAATCGATATCGTTACGCTCATATTGGAGAGTGACCAATCGGCGAAGGATCTCCTCCTGTTCAACATCAGCGCCCCTCTCCAGGAAGAGGAATATTTCCCGATGTTCCTCGGGAGAACCTAACCCGTAGATGGAGGAGACGCTGGCCACAATGATGACATCCTCCCGTTCCAGGAGAGAACTGGTTGCCTTCAGACGAAGCCTATCTATCTCATCGTTGATGGAGGCATCCTTCTCAATATAGGTGTCCGTCTGGGGGATGTAGGCTTCGGGCTGATAATAGTCGTAGTAGCTAACGAAGTATTCTACCGCATTGTGAGGAAAAAACTGTCTGAGCTCGCTGTAGAGCTGGGCAGAAAGGGTCTTATTGTGGGAGATAACTAAGGTGGGCATTCCCAAATTAGCGATAACATTGGCTAAGGTGAATGTCTTCCCCGACCCTGTAACTCCCAACAGGGTCTGGTGCTCATATCCCGCCCGCAGCCCTTCGGTCAGCCTCTGGATGGCCTCGGGCTGGTCCCCCTGAGGCTGAAAATCGGAGACTAACTGAAATGCAGCCATTAGGTTTATTTCTTCTTTAGGGTCTTTAGGAGCTGGGATATTCTGGTTTCGTATTCGTCTCTTTTATTCTTTTCCTTTTCTACAATCTCCTGGGGAGCCTTCTCCAGGAAATCAGCGCTACTTAATTTCCTGTCAACTCTCTTCAGTTCTTCCTCTATTTTTGCAATCTCTTTGCGATGCTTCTCCCTCTCCCGCTCTAAGTCCACTGCCTCTCCTAAATTGACAAAGATTGTCGTTCCAGAAGGCGTAACCTCGGAGATAAGATTGCCGGAGGGCTCATAATTCTCATCAATGGTTAGCTGGCTGGAGGGGAGGAGCTGGGTGAACTTTTCTCGGCTGCGCTCTAAAATCTCCTTCTCTTCTCGGTTTACTGGTTTGATGACATGCTCTAATTTCCTTTTGAGAGGGATGTTCCATCCGCTTCTTATCCTCCTCTCGGCGGTAATCACCTCATACTTCTTCCTGGCTCTGCCGATGGCTTTTTCATTCACTCTCTTTCTCAGAAAGCGGGGCCAGGCAGAGAGCATGATGCTTCCTTCGGTGCCAGCTAAGTGCTGCCAGATCTCCTCAGTAATAAAGGGCATATAGGGATGAAGAAGCTTGAGGACATTTCTTAACACATAGTGAAGCACCCACTGGGCCGTTCTTCTCTCCTCCTCATCTTTATCACCCTGTAGCCCCTCGCTCTGCCGCGAAGCAGTCCCGTTTAGGGGCTCGGGACAACCAGATAGGCAACCCTGAGCGTACAGCACTTTAGGTGCAGTACTGCATAAGCTGTAGCGAACGGGTAGGCGCAGCTTGCTTAACTCCACATACCAGTCACAGAATTCATGCCAGAGAAATTCATAGATAGCCTGGCTGGCTTCGCTGAACTTATATGCTGATAAAGAATTGGTTACCTCTCTTATAATCTGATTTAGCCGACTGATAATATATTCATCGTCTTCATCAAATTTCAAGCTCTTCTGCTTAGTTCCCTTGAAATTGAAATCCTCTGTATTTAACAGGATAAAGCGGGAGACGTTCCAGAGCTTATTAGCAAAGTTCCTCGTCCCCTCCAATCTCTCCCGACTCAAGAAGATATCCTGTCCTCCCAGGGTAGAAGCTTGAGCTAAGGCTAAACGAAGGGCATCCGTTCCATATTCTTCCATGGTCTCTAAGGGGTCAATGACATTTCCCAGGGACTTGCTCATTTTTCTCCCTTCCCTATCGCGCACTATTCCATGGATATAGACCTCATGGAAGGGAATATCTCCTCGAAACTTCAAGCCCATCATAATCATCCGGGCCACCCAGAAATAGATAATTTCATGTCCGGTGACTAAAGTAGAAGTGGGATAGAAATAGGCTAAATCCTCTGTTTCCTCTGGCCAACCCAGGGTGGAGAAGGGCCAGAGGGCTGAACTGAACCAGGTATCCAGGACATTCTGGTCCTGTTCTAAATCAGAGCTACCGCACTTCTCGCAGCTATTTGGTTCTTCCTGGCTCACATTAAGGTGCTGGCAGTTGCGGCAGTGCCAGACCGGAAGTTGATGTCCCCACCATATCTGACGGGAGATGCACCAGTCTCTTATATTCTCCATCCAGTTGAGGTAAACCTTCGTCCAGCGATGGGGAAAAAAGGTGATTCTGCCCGACTTAACCGCCCTTATGGCTGGACGGGCCAGTTCCTTCATCTTTACAAACCACTGCTCAGAAATGAGGGGCTCAATGGCCGTATGGCAGCGGTAACAATGTCCGACGGAATGAATATAGTCCTCAATCTTTACTAAATACCGCTGCGTCTTCAGGTCCTTGAGGACTTCCTCTCGGCACTGGTATCGATCCATACCTGCATAATTACCGGCTTCCTTAGTCATCTTTCCGGTCTCATCAATGACTACCACCTGAGAAAGTTTTTGCTTAACTCCAATCTCAAAGTCATCTGGGTCGTGAGCCGGGGTAATCTTGACTGCTCCCGTGCCGAAGGAGGGGTCAATCCGCTCATCAATAATTATGGGGAGCTGGCGACCAACCAGGGGAAGGATGAGAGTCTTTCCTATAAATCGTTGGTATCTTTTGTCATCCGGGTGGACAGCTACGGCCACATCTCCCAACATTGTCTCCGGACGAGTGGTAGCCACGGTGAGCTGGTCCTGACCACTCTCCAGAGGATAGTTAATATAGTAAAGCTTTCCGTTTATCTCCTGGTGCTCTACCTCAATATCAGAGAGGGCCGTTTGACATCGGGGACACCAGTTGATGATATAATTAGCCTGATAGATTAACCTCTCCTGGTGGAGCCGGACGAACTCTTCCCTGACTGCCCGGGAACAACTCTCATCCAGGGTGAATCGGCTGCGCCGCCAGTCGCAGGCACAACCTAATCTCTTCAATTGCTGGATAATGGTTTCCCCGTATTTTGCCTTCCATTCCCATACCTTCTCCACGAACTTCTCTCGACCTAACTCATGCCGATTTATTCCGGCCTCAACCAACTCCTTCTCCACCACATTCTGAGTAGCAATCCCAGCATGGTCCACTCCCGGAATCCAGAGAGCATTGTAACCCTGCATCCTCTTCCAGCGGATAAGAATATCCTGAAGAGTGTTATTCAGGGCATGCCCCATGTGAAGTGACCCGGTGATATTTGGAGGAGGGATGACGATACAGTAAGGTCTTTTCTTCTTATTAACCTCAGCCTGAAAATATCCCTTCTCCTCCCAGAACTGATACCAGCGCTCCTCTACCGGCCTGGGATTATATTTAGTTGGTATGTCCCTGCCTTCCATACCCTTTTCCATGTTTCCCGCTCAACCGCCCCTATAGAAACTCGATATGGTTCTTCATCTCCTCAGCATCCAGGATATCAACGATAAGCTCTAATCTTCTGATGCATTCTCCAACACTCAATTTCTGTCTTTGAACGTAAATTATTCCTGCATGTTCCTGCCCTTTCCTTGCCCAATCATCAGCCACAATAGGAAAATCATCGTCATGTGTAAAAATTGCGGCCTTGTTCCTAAATACATATTGCAGCTGTTCCTTATCAGTCAAGCCAAGATTTCCCGCATCCCTTGCCGACCATGCTTTCACACCCCTTCGTTTAAGTCCTTCCGCTACTGCGACATCGACATCCTCATCGGTATAAATCTTGATCTTGCTCATGGTCAATGGTTAACTTTAGAGGGATATCTTTTTCTAATTTGACTGATCTTTCTAAGATTTTTCTTTAGATACTCATCGAGTTTCTTCTGGTTCTCATAATAATAGGAAAGGGCATCGTGAACTTCAGCCAGATTAAGATGAGGATGGGCATCTACGATCTGATCGGGAGTGTAACCGAGCCTATCGTATTCAATGGCTACATCGATCACCCTGACCCTGGTGCCTGTGATTACAGGGGTCCCCTGGGAGATCTCCTTTTTACTAACAACATATGGGTGAGCACCCACCTTCTCTATTACATGACTAGCCTTTGACATATAACACGAGTTACGCACCCTTTTTGTAACTATTTGATAATCAATGGGTTACA
>JAJOKU010000007.1 GCA_021129695.1 candidate division NPL-UPA2 bacterium | reverse complement strand
TATCAAGTTAGGCGAAATTATACTAAAATTATGACACGGATGAGAAACAAAATAGTGATAACATTATCTTTTATTCTAAATTCTGAATGGAGAAATAAAGAATGGTTAGCCGTTTGATAGAAATATTTGAAGATGAAAAGCTCGTAGAGAAGATTAAAAATCGCTTGCCATATTTGTTCCAGCTTGCAGAATCAGAGAGTTCAAGAGCAGGTAAAATTGGTATGGAAGTTAGCTCAGTGCGCGAAAGGATAATAGTTGCTTTGCTCATTTATAAATTTGGTGAAGCAAATGTGGAGACTGAAATTCCCATAACAGAGCCAGAAGTGGATGCAAGATTATTTGGAATGCCCGTATCTATTAAAACAATTTCAGGTAAAAGTTTTGGCGGGGTTAAACTCATCTGGACTGTTGACGCTCGAAAAGCAAAAGAATTTCGTGAAAGCTATTATCCTAATTGTGATATTTTGCTTGTTCAGATTAACTGGAATGACATGGGGAAATTCTGCTATATTCCTTTAGAAATTCAGAAAAGGCTTTTTGATAAAATAGGTAGACGAAAGTATATCAAGCTTCCTAAAGCAGGAACAAATCCAAGAGGCGTTGAGATTACTAAGGAAGCATTGGCGAGTTTAGTTCAAGATAGTAAATCAAAAAGCATTGCGATAAACTGGCAAAAGACGAAGGTAGATTTCAATCCATACAAGAGGTGGGTTGATCTCTGGGAGGAAGGCTGAATGCTGGTTAATCAAAAGAAAAGGGGCACCAGGACAAGCTCTTTCGGCTCTCCGGGAAGAATCAATCATGACTCCAGCACCTTTTATGCCAGTAGATTATATGAGGGACTACCTAAGGAGAAGATAGTTGAATATGCAGAAAGTTCTATCTCTCCTGAGTTTCTAGATAGAATCTTTTGCAAATCTAGTGAGAAAATGGAAGAATTGCCAGATAATAGCGTTCACCTTATGGTTACTTCGCCTCCCTACAACGTAGGCAAAGATTATGATGACAATCTCACTTTAAGTGAGTATAGAGCTTTTCTGAAAAGAGTGTGGAACGAAGTTAAAAGGGTGCTTGTCCCCGGTGGGAGGGCATGTATCAATATTGCCAATCTTGGAAGAAAACCATATATCCCTCTCGATGCCTTTATAATTGAGGATATGCTGGATTTAGATTTGTTGATGAGAGGGGAAGTTATCTGGAACAAAGCTTCAAGCGGCAGTCCTTCGACTGCCTGGGGGAGCTGGCTTTCCGCTAAAAATCCAACGCTCAGAGATATTCATGAATATATTCTAATCTTCTCCAAAGGCATGTATTCAAGAAGAGATCCTGGGAGAAAGAGCACAATTTCTAAGAAGCAATTTCTTGAATTCACCAAGAGCGTCTGGACATTTGGCGCAGAGCCAGCAAGAAAAGTTGGACATCCTGCCCCCTTCCCAGTAGAATTGCCTTATAGACTCATTCAACTTTATACTTTCGAGGGAGAAGTTGTCTTAGACCCATTTATGGGTAGTGGACAGGCAGCAATTGCAGCAATAAAAACAAAGCGCCATTACTTAGGATATGATATAAGTGAGGAGTATGTTAAATTGGCTGAAAGGCGGATTAAGGAGTTTGATCTAAATTTTAATGCTCCGAAATTATTTGATTTTGCTGTTGAGGAGGAGAAATAAGAATAGGAACATTTTGCGCTAACTTAAAGGAGGGAGGTAAATATCATGGCAGAGGAGAAGAAGAGCGATAAGCAAAGGGCTCTTGATCTGGCTTTAGCCCAGATCGAGAAGCAGTTTGGCAAGGGTTCTATTATGAGACTGGGAAGAGAAGGAGCCGCCGTCCGGGTGGATGCCATATCCACCGGAGCCCTCGGTCTTGACCTGGCCTTAGGAATCGGAGGAGTTCCTCGTGGAAGGGTAGTAGAGATATTCGGGCCAGAGGCTTCAGGGAAGACAACCCTCGCTCTTCATATTGTAGCTGAAGTGCAAAGACAGGGAGGAGCAGCTGCCTTCGTTGATGTTGAACATGCCCTTGACCCAGACTATTCTCGCAAGCTTGGAGTGAATATGGATAATCTCCTTGTCTCCCAGCCGGACTGGGGGGAGCAGGCCCTGGAGATCGTGGAGACCTTGATAAGGAGCAATGCGGTTGATATAATAGTGATTGATTCGGTAGCCGCGCTGGTCCCCAAGGCAGAGATTGAGGGAGAGATGGGAGACAGCCACATGGGCCTGCAGGCCCGTCTCATGTCCCAGGCGCTGCGTAAACTCACTGCGGCCATCAGCCGCTCCAGGACCTGTGCCATATTCGTCAATCAGATCAGGGAGAAGATCGGAGTAATGTTTGGAAGTCCGGAGACAACACCGGGCGGTAGGGCCCTAAAATTCTATGCTTCAGTCCGATTAGATATAAGAAGGATAGGGCAGATTAAAGAGGGGACGGAAGTGATCGGGAACCGGACCAGGGTGAAAGTGGCCAAGAATAAGCTGGCCGCACCCTTCCGGGAAGCACAGTTCGACATCATGTATGGGGAAGGAATATCCAGGGAGGGCTCGGTCCTGGATGTGGGAGTGGAGCGGGGAATCATTGAGAAATCTGGTGTCTGGTTCGTTTATAATAAGGAGAAGATAGGACAGGGAAGAGAAAAGGCCAAAGCTTACTTGAAGGAACATCCGAAACTTATGGATGAGATTACTCAAAAGGTGAAGCGGCCAGCCGGATTGGCAGAAAAAGGTGAAAAGTAGAAGGAGGTGGGTGAATATCATGGTTAAAAGAAGTCAAATGAATTATGCGGCTGTGGTTATGGTGACCTTATTGGTCGGCTTGGGGATTGGTCTCAGTTTGAATTTTTCGGCGAACTCGGGAGTTCGGAACGAGGAGATTATCCAGGCAGCCCCTTTAGGTGCAGTACCTTTAGGTAGCGAACGGGCAGAGGCAGTCTCTCCGCCAGCAACTTCTCCCAGGAGCTTAGAGGAGATAGAAAATCCCTTCATCAAAGTTTTTGAATCCGTTAAGCCGGCGGTGGTCCAGGTCAAGACCGAGAGGGTGGTCACTATTCGTCACCGGGACCCATTCCGCGACTTTGAGCGATTCTTTGAAGGCCCTTTTGAGGATTTCTTCCCGGAGTTCTTTGGAAGAAGGAGACGCCGAGAAAGGCAAAGGGAGGAGCCCCGGCAAGAAAGGCGAGAAGGTCCTCTTGGCTCCGGTTTTATTATTGATGAGGAAGGATACATTCTGACAAGCTATCACGTAATTGAGGGAGTAGAGGAAATCAAGGTGAAGCTGCCGGGAGAAGGGAAGGAATTCAAGGCAGAGGTAATAGGAATAGATCCCAAGACCGATGTAGCTCTAATTAAGATCGAGGCAGGAAGGCCGCTGCCGGTGGTCAAATTGGGTGATTCAGACAAGTTAAGGGTAGGAGAGTGGGCCATTGCCATTGGCAGTCCCTTCAGATTAGAGCATAGCATGACGGTGGGGGTGATTAGTGGAAAGGGGCGTGCAGGATTTGGTATAACCCACTACGAAGATTTTATTCAGACCGATGCCTCCATCAACTTTGGTAACAGTGGCGGTCCTCTGGTTAACATTCGTGGAGAAGCCATCGGCGTCAACACCTTTATCATCTCTCCCTATATGGCTCAGGGTCTTGGCTTTGCCGTTCCCATCAATATGGTTAAAGATATCCTTCCCCAGTTGAGGGAGCGGGGAAGGGTGGTGAGGGGATGGCTGGGGGTGAGTATCCAGCCGGTCACCAAAGATTTAGCTGAAGTGCTTGAACTTCCCGATACCAAAGGAGCCCTCGTCAGTGACCTGATCAAGGGCGGTCCAGCCGAGAAGGCCGGGATTGTAGAAGGAGACGTCATCAGGGAATTTGACGGTAAGCCCATTGATAGCGTTCGGGAATTGCAGCGAGAAGTAGCCCGCACCGAAGTAGGGAAAAAGGTAAAGGTCAAGATAATTCGGGAAGGGAAAGAGAAAACCCTCAACGTTACCATCGGTGAGATGCCGACTGAGGAAGAGCTGCAGGACCGGATAGATGAGAGACTTCGGGGGCAGCTTGGACTCAGCGTGAAGAATATAACTGAGGAGGTGGCCCGGCGCTACGACCTCACGGACAGGGAGGGAGTGCTGGTTACTGAAGTTAAGCCGGGAAGCCCTGCCCATCGGAATGTTCGACCGGGAGATATTATCAAGGAGGTTAATAGGGAAAGGATTAAGAACACGGACGATTTCAATAAGGCCATGGCCGAGGTTAAAGCCGGCCAGAAGGTTCTCCTCCATATTCGGAGGGGGAGATTTGCCCTCTATGTCGTCCTGACGGCAGAAGAAAGAGAATAGGTTTGTCAAAGATTACAGCCATTGAAAGGCAGAGGCGCCGTCCCGGGAGACGTTCTCTATTTATTGACGGTAGCTTCCTCTGCGGAGTTGATGAGGAGATCGTCTTAAAACTAAACCTGGAGGTGGGCCAGGAGGTCAATCAGGCGCAGATTCGCAGGATTATTTTTAAGGAGGAGGCAAGGAAGGCTAAGGATTATGCTCTGAATCTCCTCAGCTTTCGTCCTCGCAGCACAAGAGAAGTAAGGGATAGGCTCAAAAGAAAAGACTATGATGAGAAAGTAATTGAAGAGGCGGTGGAGAATCTCAAAAGAATTGGGCTGATTAACGATGAAGAATTTGCTCGCTCTTGGGCCCAGTCCCGTATGCAAAGCAAGCCCATGGGAAGGAGACTGCTTGAGCAGGAACTCAGACAGAAGGGGATTGACAAAGAGATTATTGAAGTAGCCAGTGAGGCCACCTATGGCCAGCATGATGAAGAGACCTTAGCTCTCACCCTGGCTAAGAAGAAATTAAAGAGCTACCGTGGCTTAGATGATTTAACTATCAAACGTCGCCTTTACGGTTACTTAGGAAGAAGAGGTTTCTCTCCTGAGACCATCTCAGAAGTCTTAGAAAAGATCAGGTAGAAGCACGGCAGTAAAATGAGGGCTGAGAATCTTCGACAGAGATATTTGGATTTCTTCAAGGAGAGGGGGCATACCATAAGGCCCGGTGATTCCTTAGTCCCCAAGGAAGATGCCACTCTGCTCTTTACCGGGGCCGGGATGAACCAGTTCAAGCAGATGTTCTTGGGGAAGGCAATATCAGATTTCCGCCGAGCGGTCACCTGCCAGAAGTGTTTCCGAACCACTGACGTTGAAAATGTAGGCAGAACAACTCGCCACCTTACCTTCATGGAGATGTTGGGAAACTTCTCCTTCGGAGATTATTTTAAGGAAGAGGCAATTGAGTGGGCCTGGGACCTGGTTGCCGGGGAGCTTAAGATTCCAAAGGAGAAATTATGGATTAGTATCTTTAAGGATGATGATGAAGCTTTTCGCATCTGGCAAAAGTTGGGAATTCCTGAAGAGAGAATTGTTAGATTGGGGGAAGAAGATAACTTCTGGGACATGGGTCCCACTGGCCCCTGCGGTCCCTGCTCGGAGATAATCTTTGATAGGGGAAAGGATAAAGGCTGCGGCAAGAAGGACTGCACCGTCGGGTGTGATTGCGACCGATTCTTAGAACTGTGGAACTTAGTCTTTACCCAGTTTGACCGGCAGCCGGACGGAAGGCTTCTGCCCCTTTCCCAGAAGAACATTGATACGGGAATGGGGCTGGAGAGAACGTTGGCTGTCTTAGAAGGTAAAGAGACTATCTTTGAGACGAGCATCCTGAAGCCAATTGTTGATGCGGTTGTTGAGGCAGCTGGAGTTAGCTACGGAATAGAGGAGAATAAAGATATTTCCCTTCGGATAATGGCTGACCATCTGCGGGCTTCCACTTTCCTCATCGGAGACGGAGTTCTTCCCTCAAATGAAGGCAGGGGTTATGTTCTGAGGAGGCTTATTCGCCGAGCGGTTCGGCAGGGAAGACGGTTGGGCATGGATAAACCCTTCCTCTATCCCCTGACTGCGGTGGTTGTTGATGTCATGAAGGACGCCTACCCGGAGTTAACTTCCAGGCGCGACCATATAAGCCAGGTAGTCTTGAGTGAAGAGGAGAGATTTCAGTCCACTCTCCAGCAGGGGATAGAGATTTTAGAAGGAATGATAGGCGAGCTCCGGAAAGAAGGAAAGAGGGAAATTCCGGGAGAAGCTGTCTTCAAGCTTTATGATACCCATGGCTTCCCCTTGAGCCTCACTGAGGAGTTAGCCGGAGAGAGTGGTCTTACCGTGGATAAAGCTGGATTTGAGAAGGTCATGAGAAGGCAGCAGGAGTTGGCTCGAGCCGCCTGGGGTGGAACTGGGAAGGAAGAAATCTCCTCAGTCTACAGCCAGCTTCCCTCCAAGTTCAGGAGGACAGAATTCGTCGGCTATGAAAGTACTGATTGTCAGGCTGAAGTCTTAGCCATTATTAAAGAAGATAAACTCATAGACAGAGCTTCAACTGGGGAAGAGATAGAGATTATTCTGAATAAGACCCCATTCTATGGAGAAGCGGGAGGACAGGTGGGGGATATTGGCACTTTGACTTCTGAGTCAGTAAAGGCTGAGGTAACCGATGCCCAGAAGCCTCTACCGGAACTCACCGTTCATAAAGGAAAAGTGGTTAAGGGGAAATTAGTTAGGGGGATGAATTTGAAAGCTTCTGTAGATGTCGAGCGCCGTAGCCGCATTGCTCGTAGTCACACGGCTACTCATCTTCTTCAGAATGTGCTTCGGCAAGTATTAGGAGAGCATGTAGCTCAGTCCGGCTCGTTGGTTGCTCCCGAGAGGCTACGATTTGACTTCACTCACTTTAAAGCAATCTCTGATAGGCAGTTGGACCGGATTGAGGAATTGGTCAATGAGAAGATAAGAGAGAATGCCCGGGTGGAGATTATCCACACCGATTTAGAGAAAGCTAAGAAGATGGGAGCTATTGCTCTATTCGGGGAGAAATACGAAGACGAAGTGCGACTGATTAATATTGGTGATTACAGCAAAGAACTCTGTGGAGGGACCCATCTTCAAGCCACGGGAGGGATTGGCCTATTTAAGATAACCGTAGAAAGTTCAGTTGCCGCCGGGATAAGAAGGATTGAAGCGCTGACCGGGAAGGAGGCCTACCGGTTAATTAAGGATGAGGAAGCAGTCTTAAAGGAGATAGGGGAAATCTTGAAGACTCATCCCCGAGAGGCAGCCCATCAGGTAGGGGAACTGGTAAAGAAGACCCGAGCATTAGAGAAACAGATAAATCGTCTGAAGCATAAAGACGTGCTCTCCAGGGCAGAAACGCTTCTCCGGCAGGCGGTGGAAGTGGGGGGAATAAAAGTTATTTCTTCCCGGGTGGATAATGTGAAGAGAGAGGAAATGGGCTCACTTATTGACCACCTTAAGGAAAAGATGGGAGAGGCAGTCATAGTATTGGGAACAGTCATTGAAGGTAAGGTGGCTCTGGCAGCGGGAGTAACCAGGAACCTGGTTGAAAAGGGATTTCATGCTGGCAGTATCATTAAGGAGGTGGCTAAGGTTGCCGGGGGAAGCGGCGGAGGCCGAGAGGACTATGCTCAGGCGGGAGGTAAGGACCCCTTGAAGCTGGATCAAGCTCTGAAGAAAGTGCCCCAGTTAATAAGAAAGGAGGCAGAGAATGGCTTTTAGTTTTCTTTTTGGTTGGTTTTCCAGTGACATCGGAATAGATTTGGGAACGGCTAATACCCTGGTTTACCTTAAAGGCCGAGGGATAGTTCTGGATGAGCCATCGGTGGTAGCGGTAGAGAAGGGGACAAACAATGTTCTGGCTGTCGGGGTGGGAGCTAAGCGAATGGTAGGTAGAACCCCGGGCAGCATTGTGGCCATAAAACCATTAAGGGATGGGGTGATTGCTGATTTCGTTATCACTGAAGAGATGTTAAGATATTTTATAAGGAAAGCCTACCAGCGCCGGAGTTTTTTTGCCCCCCGAGTAGTGATAGCTATTCCCTCTGGAATCACCGAGGTAGAGAAGAGGGCAGTTAGCGATTCCGCCGAGCAGGCCGGAGCCAGGGAAGTTTACTTAGTTGAGGAACCGATGGCCGCGGCCACTGGAGCCGGGCTTCCAGTAGAGGAGCCGGGCGGTAATTTGATAGTGGATATAGGAGGAGGAACCACAGAAGTGGCCGTCATCTCCTTGGGAGGGATAGTTCTCAGCAAAACGGTTCGCATTGCCGGGGATGAGATGGATGAAGCCATCGCCCAGCATCTGAAGAAGGCATACAATCTCATGATCGGGGAGCGCACCGCTGAAGAAGTGAAGATAAGGATTGGTTCAGCCTTCGCAAGTGATGAGGAAACGACCATGGAAGTTAAGGGAAGGGATTTAGTGGCTGGACTGCCCAAAACCTTAACTATTTCTTCCCAGGAGATAAGAGAGGCAATGGCTGAGCCGGTTAACACTATTGTGGAGGCGGTAAAGCTGACCCTGGAGCAGACTCCTCCTGAACTTTCCGCCGATTTGGTAGATCGGGGAATAACCATGGCTGGTGGGGGCTCACTTCTAAGAGGACTGGACAAAAGGCTAAGTGAGGAGACCGACCTTCCGGTGAATATAGCTGAGAATCCCTTGAACACCGTGGTTGCGGGAACTGGTAAGATATTAGACGAGGTCAGGGTCTTGAGGAAGCTAACTACCAACGCAGAGTAAATATGCAGGTCTTCTTTAAATATAAAAGGGGGCTCGTTCCCGGTGCCTTAATCTTCTTCTCCCTTCTCTTGTTGACGTTTGATTCCATTGTTGAGGGGAAGAGTCAAAAGGCAGAGTCTTTCTTTCTCACCCTCCTTTCTCCCCTTCAAGGTGCGGTGACCTCAGGTTGGAGCCGGCTCAGTAAGCTGAAGGAGAGGGTCTCTCTGGATGAAGAGAAGGAGGCTATCTTAGCGGAGGTAGAGCGCCTGAGATCTAAGGTAACCGACTTAGAGGAGCAAAGGTTAGAGAATGAGAGGCTACGCCAACTGCTTGCCTTCAAGGAGAGGAAATCGTTTGAGGACATCCTGTCAGGGAGCCTGGGAGCCAGGGTCATTGGAAGGGAGCCAACCAACTGGTATAGAACCATAGTTATCGATAAAGGACGAAGTGATGGAGTTGAGAGGGGTCTGCCGGTGATTAGCTACCAGGGGATCGTTGGATATGTGAGTCAGGTCTGGGACAATGCTTCTCAGGTAAGGCTTATCCTGGACGGGGATAGCTCGGTGGGCGCCTTGGTGCAGAGGAGCCGGGTCAGTGGAGTAGTGAAAGGTAAGGGAACGGACATCTGCGAGATGGTCTATATTTCCCCTCAAGCTGATATTGTGGAGGGGGACCTCATCATCTCCTCAGGCTTTGGGGGCAAGTATCCTTCAGGATTGAGGATAGGCACAGTTGTGGAAGTGAAGAGGGAAAGTTACCTTCAAAGGGCCTGGGTTCTTCCAACCGTTGATTTTTCTCGATTGGAGGAAGTGCTGGTGATAATCCAACCGTGAGCATTTTTCTCTGGGCCTTACTGTTAATCATTGCCTCAGTCTTACAAACTACCCTCTTAAGCCCTGAACAGCTTCATGGGGTCCGACCTGATCTCATTCTGCTGCTCGCCATCTTCGCTGGCCTTTACCCCGTAAGGGACCGAAGGTCTTACGGGGTTTACCAGGGGGAGATAAAAGGAGGACTGGTTGGTTTCTTAGGAGGCCTATTGCTGGACTGCTTCTCAGCAGGCCTGCTGGGAATGGGTGCTCTTTGCAAGACGGTGGCTGGCGCTCTGGCTGGACTCCTGGGGAATAAGTTATATCGTGAAAGGACCCTCGTTCAGCTAACGGTTGCCTTCTTAGCAGTCATCGTTCATGAACTACTTTATCTTTGCATGAGGTCTATTTATTATGCGGAATTGCCCTTCCTCCCCCCCAAGGTTATTAAGCTCATTTTCTTAAACATCGCCATCAACACTGTCTTAGCTCTTCCCATTTTTCTAGGACTAAGAAAGCTGTTTAAAGCTTAAGACAAAGACAACCACAGAGAACACAGAGAGGAGAAAATAGAAGAAATAAAAAAGGCGATTTAATAACTAGCCACGCAGAGGCGGAGGGATGAAAATGTGGAAGT
>JAJOKU010000112.1 GCA_021129695.1 candidate division NPL-UPA2 bacterium | reverse complement strand
TTAGGGTGCACTACAGTTATATGCTCAGATAAGACCGGCACCCTCACCAGGAACGAGATGACCGTAATTAGGATATACTGCGGAGGAAAGGATTACCGGGTAAGCGGGATTGGTTATGAGCCTAAAGGAGCGTTTATGCTTGGTAATGAGAGGCCTGGTTCGGTGCAGGCGGACAAGGAGCTGGTTGAAACTCTGCGGGCAGGCTACCTGTGCAACAACGCCTCTCTGGAGGAAGGTGAACCGGGGCTATATAGTATCAACGGAGACCCTACTGAAGGAGCTTTGCTTGTCTCGGCAACCAAAGCTGGTCTTACCGAAAAACTTCCCAGATTAGATGAGCTCCCTTTTGAATCCGAGCAACAATATATGGCTACTCTGCACAAGGGTAAAGGGGAAAATATTATCTATGTGAAAGGTTCACCGGAGAGAGTTTTAAAGCTCTGCCGAAATCAGTTAATAGATGGAAATATTGAGCCTTTAAGGACTGAACAAATATCAGGGAAATCGGATGAGATGGCCAGAGATGCCTTGCGAGTGCTTGGTATGGCTTATAAGACTGTGGATAAGGAGAAGAGAGCGCTCACCGCAGAAGAATTGGATGGACTAACCTTCCTCGGGCTCCAGGGGATGATAGACCCACCGAGGGAGGAAGCGATAAGGGCCGTTAAGAGATGTAAGGCAGCCGGGATAAGAGTAGTGATGATAACTGGTGACCATTTGCAGACGGCAAAAGCTATCGCCAGTCAGTTAGGGATAGGTGAGGATGAGGAGAGGGCATTGACCGGGGAAGAGATACAAAGAATGGACGCTCTGGAATTATGTGAAGTAGTGGAGAAGGTGTCGGTATATGCCAGAGTCGCCCCGGAGCACAAGTTCAGGATAGTAATGCAGTTGCATAAAAGAGGTCAAATTGTTGCTGTTACTGGAGATGGGGTAAACGATGCTCCGGCACTAAAAAGAGCCGATATAGGAATAGCTATGGGGATAACCGGGACCGAGGTGAGTAAAGAGGCTTCCGATATGATCTTAACTGATGATAACTTCGCCAGCATAGTGGCCGCGGTGGAAGAGGGCAGACATGTTTTCAACAACATCTGGAAGGTTATCTTGTATTTGCTCCCCACAAACGGGGGCCAGGTTCTGGCAATGATGGGGGCGGTATTACTCGCGCCACTTATACCTGTTTTTGCGGAGCGTCTTCCATTAGAGCCGATACA
Source organism: candidate division NPL-UPA2 bacterium (assembly GCA_021129695.1). Classification (GTDB taxonomy): domain Bacteria; phylum NPL-UPA2; class NPL-UPA2; order NPL-UPA2; family JAGMAN01; genus JAGMAN01. The sequence goes on along the minus strand of JAJOKU010000112.1, from coordinate 8,868 downwards.
AATCCTGTGGGTAAATTTAATTATAGCCATAGCCTGTGCTATACCTTTAGTCCGGGAGGTCAAGGAGAAGGGAATACTTGACAAACCCCCCCGTGACATTGGTGAACCATTGGCCAACACATTTTTCCTTCAGAGGGTTGGGTTGGTCTCTTTAGTATCGGCAATTACCGTATTTACTGTGTTTCTGCTCGTCTATCAAGCGCTGCGCGATTCAGGTGCGGGGGACTATCTAGCTCAGGCAGGGACAGCGGCATTCACCACTCTAATCTTTGTTCAAGTTGCTTACCTGTTTACGGCACGGCGGGTGATGGATTCGGCATTTAACTTTAATCCCTTTTCAAATAAATGGGTGCTTATAGGCGCTGCCACAACTTTGGGGCTGCAAGTTATATTGGTCTATTCATTGCCTTTATTTGGAATCAGCCCGTTTAGAACAGTACCATTTCCGGCGCAGTGGTGGTTGGTTATACTTTTAGTCACACCGGCGGGATTCTTCGCCATTGAGCTGGAAAAGCTTCTGAGAAGGCGATTAGCCAGAGCTACCGCCCGCATAAATGTTGTTGAGCACATTGTCGCCCGAGAGCTAAGGGACGCTACCTTGCACGATGAGTTAAGAGAGATTGTAATTGAGCAGGAGGGAATCGTTGAGGATAGGTTCGACCGTCTGATAAAGAAGTGTGAAATTCTGGATATAGACCATTCCGTATCCCTGAAAGAGATGTTTGAAATGGTATCCGCTACCCTCTCCAGGCGCGTAGGTGTATCTAAGAGGACTCTCTTTGATCTCTTTGTGGAAAGAGAGAAGCAGATCAGCACCGTAATCGCTCCTGGATTGGCCATACCCCATGTCATTGCCCAGGGGGTCCAGGAGTTTGACATTCTTTTAGTCCGTTGTAAGGAAGGAGTTGTCTTTCCTGATGTATCTGGAGCCGTTCACACCATGTTTGTTCTGGCAGGCCCTCCCGATGAACGCAACTTCTACCTGCGCGCCTTAGCGGCTATTGCCCAGATTGCCCAGTATAAAGACTTTGATAGGAATTGGTTAAAGGCGCGCAATATTGAGGAATTGAGAGATATTATTCTATCCGCGGAAAGGAAACGCATTGGCATAGTATAGATTTTGGATAAGACCCTTCCTTTAAAGAAATAGGAAGGTCTACTTGTGCCCGATAGGGTATCCTTTTGGATAAGATGGAGCCGATAATTTTATCTCAAATAATTAGGGCTGCAGGCGGTTCTTTAATATCAAGGACCTCTGTCTGCGTGCGGACACGCACAGGCAGGTCTGATATAAAAATTTCCGGCATTTCCACCGATACCAGAACAATATCTTCTGGAGATTTATTCATTGCCTTAAAGGGAGAAAAATTTGATGGACACTCCTTCTTAGAAGAGGCATTTAAGAAAGGAGCAATAGGCGCGATTGTGTCAAAAAATATCAAAAATCAAAAATTAAAAATCAAAAATAAGGTAATTATAAAGGTGGAGGATACGCTTAAAGCATTAGGCGATATTGCTAAAATTTACAGAGAGAGGTTTGATGTGCCCGTGGTTGCTATTAGCGGTTCAAATGGCAAGACTACTACCAAGGAAATGTTAGGTCATATTTTATCTAAGGAGTTTAATACTGTTAAGGCAAAGGCAAGTTTCAATAATTTTGTGGGGGTGCCTTTGACTTTTCTGGAAATTAAAGAAGATACTCAAGTGGTTATCTTAGAGATGGAAACAAATTTATTGGGTGGTATCACGAGGCTCTGTGAGATCGCCCGTCCCGTAATCGGTATTGTTACTAATATTGGTGATACGCATCTGGAATTTTTGAAAACGAGAGAGAATGTATTTAAAGAGAAATCAGAGCTTATAGGGTCTTTACCCTCTTGCGGGACAGCGGTTTTAAATTCCGATGACCCTTATGCGGCAAAGATGAGGGAATTGGTTAAGGGAGGTAGAGTGACAACTTTTGGAATCAGAAATAAGTCAGACTTTCGCGCCTCTTGTGTAGAGATTAAGGATAAGCACCTTGAATTTATTTTAAGCCGTGTTGGAAATAATCCGCCCGAGGTGGATGCCGTGCCTAAGGCGGGGATTTCTAACGGGGTAAATGGTCAACATAAGGTTAAACTAAATACTATCCTCTACGGTAATGTTTATAATGGCCTGGCAGCAGTTGCTGTCGCCCATTCGGTCTTTGGTTTGAATTTGAAAGAGATAATTGCTAAGTTAAGAGAGTTTAGTTTTCCTCCTATGCGTATGGAACTAATTAATTTTTCTGCCGGCGGAAAGGATATAAAAGTCATCAATGACTCCTACAATGCCAATCCTCAATCAATGAAAGAAGCTCTTTTTACCTTGAAAAATATCTATACCCCTGGTAGAAAGATAGCTGTTTTGGGTGACATGCTCGAGCTGGGGGAAAAAGCTCCGCATTTTCATTATTGGGTGGGCAAGCTCTGCCGTGCCTGCCAAATTGATATCTTAATAACAGTAGGGAGTCTTGCCCGGCATATTGCCCGGGGGGCAAAAGATGCGGGAATAGTTAAAGAAAGTATTTTTACCCTTGACGATATCCGGGAAACCACGGAAACACTTTCCCATATACTGAAACCAGAAGATGTGGTCTTAATTAAGGGTTCGCGCCGGATGAAGATGGAGGAGATAGCCGATACGCTATCCCGGTGGAAGACCGAGGGGGAGGTTAAATGGCAAAAATAGCCTTTATTTTTCCCGGGCAGGGCTCTCAGCACATAGGGATGGGAAAGGAATTTTATGAAACTTATCCCTCCGTTAGGGAGATTTTTAAGCAAGCCCGCAGCGCCCTGGGAATAGATGTAGGCAAGCTCTGTTTTGAGGGACCCGAGGAGATGCTTAAAGAGACTCGGAATACTCAACCCCTGGTATTTACAGCAAGCATAGCCTGCCTGGAAGTTTTAAAGAGCCAAAATATAACTCCTCATATAGTGGCCGGACATAGCTTGGGAGAATACACCGCTTTAGTAGCTTGTGGATGTTTGGGTTTTTTAGATGCCTTAAGGCTGGTTGGCAAAAGGGGCCAATTTATGCAGGAGGCAAGCCGGAAATATCCCGGGACGATGGCCGCTATTGTGGGATTAGATGAGGAAAGAGTAAAGGGGGTTATAGAAGAAGCCCGGGTTACCGGCCTGGTGGTGGCGGCCAATTTCAACTGCCCGGGCCAGGTAGTTATTTCAGGAGAAAGTTTGGCAGTTGAGGAGGCCGGGAAAATAGCCGCCCGGGCGGGAGCAAAAAAGGTAGTTACCTTAAAAGTTGCCGGAGCATTTCATTCTCCTTTGATGAAAGAGGCTCGGGAAAAACTTAAAGGTGAGATTGAAAAAATTAAAATTCATGCGCCGGTTATACCCCTGATAGCCAATGTCTCCGCCGATTATTTAGAGCAACCCCAGGCCATAAAAGAGGCCCTGGTAAAACAGATAACCAGTCCTGTCTTGTGGGAGGCTTCCATAAGAAAAATGCTGGATAGAGCGGTAACTACCTTTATTGAGGTAGGCCCGGGGAAAACCTTAAGGGGACTCCTGCGTCGGATAACCCCGGAAAGTTTAAGTTTAAATGTGGAAGATGAGCAGAGCTTAAAGAATACTTTGGGAAAATTGGCGAAACAATAGGTTTAGATGGCTAAGATATTAAGAGAACTGATTGAAGAATTAGAAGATAAGGATATTAAAGGCCGCCGGGATATAGAGGTTCGGGGAATTGTTTGTGATTCCCGCCAGGCAGAAGAAGGCTTTTTGTTCGTCTGTATCCCGGGCTTTAATTTTGATGGGCATGCCTTTATCCCCGAGGCTATAAAGAGGGGTGCTTGTGGAGTGGTGGTAGAGAAGGATATTAAGCTGCCGGGGGGGACGGCCGTTATTAAGGTGGCCAATACCAGATATGCCCTGGGTATTTTGGCAAACAAATTCTATGACCATCCTTCCGGGAAATTTCGCCTGATCGGGATTGCCGGCACCAATGGCAAGACCACAACCACTCATCTGGTAAGAGAGATTCTAAGGGAGACAGGCCAAAGAGTAGCCCTCCTGGGGACCATCGCCTATGAATTAGAGGGTAAAACTTTGCCCGCGCCCTGGACCACACCTCCCAGCCTGGAGCTTCAGTCAATTTTCAGGGAGTTGGTGGAAGAAAAAATTGACTATGTGGTTATGGAAGTTACTTCTCATGCCCTGGAACTGCATAGGGTGGTTGGTTGTGATTTTGATATCGGCGTATTTACCAACTCCACGAGGGACCACCTGGATTTTCATAAAACCATGGAGAATTACTTAGAAGCAAAAACAAAGTTATTCAGGCTTTTAAGCCAGATAGGGAAGGAATATAGCCAAAGAAGAGCGGTTATAAATATTGATGACCCGGGCGCTCCGTATATTATAAAAAATACCGGGGTCCAAATATTGACCTATGCCATAGAGAAAGAGGCAGACATAAGGGCCGATAATATAACATTCTCATGGAAAGGGCTAAAATTTAATCTGGCTACACCTTTGGGCCGGACTGTTATTGAGCTCAAGTTGCCCGGGAAACACAATGCTTATAATGCCCTGGCCGCTATTGGTGCAGGTATAAGTGCGGGAATAGGTCTTGAGGAAATTAGAGAGGCTCTGTCCAAGGCAAAAAATGTCCCGGGAAGGTTTGAGCGGCTAAATTGCGGACAACCATTTGAGGTGGTAGTTGATTATGCTCATACCCCTGATGCTCTCCAGAAAGCTCTGGAAACGGCCCGGGAGCTCGCCCGGGCGAGAACGATTGTTGTCTTTGGCTGTGGAGGAGAGAGGGACAAAACCAAGCGGCCATTGATGGGCGAGGTGGCGGCAAGTTATAGCGATATTACCATTTTAACTTCGGATAATCCCAGGGGCGAAGAACCTCTCCAGATTATAAAGGAGATTGAGGTCGGAATTAAATCATCCTGTGACTATTTAATTATCGAAGACCGCTTTGAGGCTATAAGGAAAGCCTTATCCCTGGCCCGGGAGGGCGATTTAGTGCTCCTCGCCGGCAAAGGTCACGAGGATGAGCAAATTATTAAAAACAAAAGACTCCCCTTTAACGACAGAGAAGTAGTTAAAGGGTTGCTAATGGCAAAAGGAAGGTAGTTTTATGCGCAAGATTCCCACAACTATGGTTACCCAGCATCCGGATAATGCTTCCAAAGCCTTCTGGCTGGGGGAAAGCTTTATTAATTCCCGGGATGAAGTTAAGGAGTGTTTAATTTCCTATTCTAAGTTAAATTGTGAAGAGTTTATGTGGGACTGGGAGGGTAAACATGTAGATGAGGCCGTAATTGAGCGGCTCTTTGAAGAGAACTTTGCTTTCTTTGAGAAAAACCCCCTGGGCAAAAAAGTGTTTCTTACTTATCGGTTTCCCAATATTTGGGTGGAGAAAGGAAGTTATCGGGTCTTACGAGCCTTCGCCAATATCATCACCGCCTACGATATAGCCAAAAATTTAAACCTCCATTGTCCCCCCATATTTGAAGTTATACTTCCTATGGTAACATCGGCGGAACAGTTGATTTATCTTCAGACAAAGTTCGCTGAGTTAGCTCGTCTGGTAAGCAAGGATTCAAAAGCAAAAATCGGGAGCGGAAATCCTCCGGTGGTGGAGATAATTCCCTTAATAGAGGATATCCCCTATCTGCTCAATATAGATAAGTTGCTGGAAAAATACATATACCTTTACAATAAGGGGAAGTTGTCGAAGATCAAAAAGCTGGAATATATCCGTCCCTTTATTGCTCGCTCCGACCCGGCCTTAAATTATGGGTTGGTTCCAGCGGTTTTAGCGGCCAAGATCGCTTTATTCAAGACATATCAGGTAGCCCGGAAAGCTAACATTAAAGTCTATCCCATAATCGGCTGTGGCAGCGTTCCTTTCCGGGGACATCTTTCACCTGAAAATATCAATAATTTCCTTAATGAGTATGCCGGGATAAAAACAGTAACCGTTCAATCTTCTTTTCGCTATGACCATCCTCTGCATAAGGTGAAAAGAGCCATAGGGACTTTAAGCAGAGAGCTGGTGAAACCGACCAGAATGACCTTGATGGAAAGTAAGGACTTAAAGGACTTAAAGGAAATTATAAGGGTTTTTAAGACTTATTACCGTCAGGATATTACTGAAATAGCCGGATTGATAAATGGAATCTCTAAGTACGTTCCCCAGCGAAGGGAGAGAAGGCTTCATACGGGCCTATTTGGTTATTCCCGGGAATTTACTAAAGGGATTCACTTTCCCCGCGCTATTACTTTCACTTCCTCCCTGTATTCTTTAGGGATTCCTCCGGAGATTATCGGTGTGGGCCGGGCCTTAAAAACGATTCGGGAAAAAGGCCTGGAAGAAGTTTTAAGAAGACACTACTTAAACTTAAACCTGGATTTAAAAGAGGCTTGCGGGTTTGTCAATCGGGAAAATATAAAGAGGCTTAAAAGGAAATATCCAAACCTGAAAAACATAGAGGAGGATTTGGAGTTAATAGAAAAGATTTTAAAGCTCCCGACCGGACCTTTAACAACCAGAAACCTTATCCATAAGAACTTAACTTCAAATATTCTTCTCTGGTGGGAAGAGAATAATGATGTGAGCGGGTTAATTGAAGAAACCGGGATTTTGAGGAATTTTTTAGGATGACTTACAAACAGGCCCTGGCTTATTTATATGATTTAGAGAGGTTGGGCATTAAGCTGGGGCTGTCCAACATAAAAAGGCTCCTTGAGCTTTTAGGGAATCCCGGCCAGGGGCTGCGGGCCATCCATATTGCCGGGACAAACGGTAAGGGTTCTACAGCCGCCTTTATCAGCTCTATACTGAAAGAGGCCGGCTACAAAGTGGGCTTATATACATCTCCGCATTTAACTGATTTCAGGGAACGGATAACTATAAATGGCCGTCAAATACCCAGGGAGAAAGTAGCCCAACTTTTAGCTAAAATTAAACCCCATATCACAAAGATGGCCGCCGAGGCTGGGATTGGCCATCCCACTTTCTTTGAGGTGGCGACGGCTATGGCATTTAGTTATTTTGAGGAAGAAAAAGTAGATTTTACTGTCTTAGAGGTAGGTTTGGGAGGAAGGTTGGATGCTACCAATGTAGTTGAGCCTTTAATTTCGGTGATAACCAATAGCGGCTATGACCATATGGATATGTTAGGCTCTGAAATTACTTTTATCGCCCGGGAACATGCCGGGATTATCAAAAGGGAAGGCCTGGTAATTACGGCGGCCGGGGGGGAGGCGCTTGAGGTTATTAAGGAAGTTTGCCAAAAACAGAAAGCCAGGCTATATCAGGTGGGGAGGGATATAAGGCATGAATCCTTGGGGTCAAATTGGGAAGGGCAATTCTTCAATGTGAACCCCACGAGAAGCAAGGCGTCGGCCCTTAACACCATGCGTCAAGGGGCTCCCAGGGGAATAAAAGGGATCTTCTCTGAGTTTGATAATTTAAAAATTCCACTTTTGGGAAGATACCAATTGGCTAACGCCTGCTGTGCCATCGCCGCGGTCGAGGCTCTCAAATTTCACCATATCCCCATTAGCCATGAGAATATAAGAAGAGGGCTGGAGAGAATTCGCTGGCCGGGGAGATTTGAGCTCGTGTGGCGCTCTCCCCTGGTAATTTTAGATGGCGCCCACAATCAGCCGGCCGCAAAACAGCTTAAGCAAAGTCTTTGGAAATTCAAGAAAGGCAGGTTAATATTAGTCATAGGGATTCTTAAGGACAAGGAGATAGAAAGAATAGTTCAGGAGCTTGCTCCTTTAGCTTTTAAGGTGCTGGTTACAGCACCAAAAACTTCACGGGCGGCCCGGCCTGAAGATATATATAAGGTGGCCGTGAAATATAACAGGAATGTCGCCGTTGTAAGGGATGTAGAAGCGGCAGTAAGACAAGCCTTGACTGAAGCAAAAGAAGATAATATAATTTGTGTTACTGGTTCCTTATATACCGTTGGAGAAGCAAGACAGTTTTTCCATGATTTCAAAGACGGCTTTCCTGGCAATTGAATTCTCTGGCGAATCAAAGACACAGCCGCTGTTTAGGCTGGTCTTTAGCAGTTCTTCATCATATGGAATCTTTCCCAGAAGAGGTAAGTTCACCTCAGTGCTTCCAGCCGGCAAATTCATTCCCAGCTCATTTATTACCAGATACGCCTTTTTTATACGCAACTTTAGTTTTTTCGCTGTTTCATTGATGCGCTCAGCAGATCTTAAAGAGACAGGGGTAGGGTTTGCTACTATTAAAAGGGCATCCACATCCCTGGTTGTTTTTCTGGAGAGGTGTTCCATTCCTGCCTCATTATCCATAACTACATACTGATAATTCTCGCTCAATTTTTCCATAAAATCTCTCAGAAGATCATTTGCCCGGCAATAGCAGCCCGGACCCTCCGTTCTCCCCATAACTAAGAGGTCAAATCCTTCCGATTCACTAAGAGCATCCTGGAGGTGGAACTCCAGCAACCTATCCTTCGTCATCCCGGCTGGGAGTTCTTCCTTCTTCTCCATAATCTCATCCACAACAGAGGCCACGGTTCCATCAAAGCTTACCCCTAACGCCTCATTTAAATTGCTATTTGGGTCAGCGTCAACTGCCAGGATTGGTCTTTTGCCCCTTCTCAGGAGATAATCTATAACAAAAGACGATATTGTAGTCTTACCACTTCCACCTTTCCCCGCTAAGGCAATGGTAGTCATTTTACTAAGGGGAGCATAAAATACTTCACACAGTTAGTCGACCGCCATAAAACGATAACTCTTGCTTTATCAAGAGGTTACAGGCTGTAACAGAGGAACAACCGATGTGATCTCTTTTGTGCTCGGAGTAGTAACAAGAAAGAAAAAG
>JAJOKU010000073.1 GCA_021129695.1 candidate division NPL-UPA2 bacterium | reverse complement strand
ACTTAAATGAGAAAATGCTCTATACTTTACTATACTTCAAGAAAATTCCTCACCCGCTAAAGCGGGCTCGTCATACAGCCCCTTTAGGGGCAGTACTGCTAGCCGTAGGTAGCACTGCCCCTGGCTGCCTTCGGCACTGCCTTTGGCTGTGTGTGCTTCACCGTAACCATTTCTTACTGATAGGAATTTTTAGCACCCGAGGGCACTGCTTCGCTGTAGTTAGGAAAGTGCGTTTTATACTTTCCTATACCCGAGGAGACAGATCAACTCTCCCTCTTCAATCTCAAGAGTAACATCATCTAAGACCTTCTTCCCTTCAATTTTCTTCACAACATGGTAAAGTCGAATGGCAGCCATTACAAAACTTCCTAATACATAAACACAGGTAAGTACCGTTGTGGTTTATACTTTCCTTATCTGATTGGGATCTCCAGCGGGCGCCAGGGGGCTGCTTTTAATCGGAAGGCAAGGGAGATGGTTAGCTCATCCTCTTCTTCCCGCCTCCACTCCCTCTGTACAAAGACCTTTCCCTCCCAGCAGTGAAGGTCGCGGGTAAGGGCTATTCTCCATTCTTCGTGATGACCACCTATTCTCCAGTTTGTTGTTCTGTCGTGGTCACCACTCCAGTCATAACGGCTATAGAGTTCTATCTTCCACTTAGGATTTATCTGCCAGGCAGTAGTTACCTCTGTATCAAAGTTCGCTCTTGCGTCCACCGGGTCATAGTAATTCATTCCCAGGTAAATATCCCATTTCTTCTCCTTCCAACTAAAACTGGTGGAGAATTTCTTTAGCCGGCCGGTATTGACATCGTAGGTCGCTTCTCCGTCAAAAGATAATTTTTCAGTTGGTCGAATCTCTAAGTCACCTACTAAATCTCCCCAGGCATGGCGTCCACGGCCAAGATTGTTCCGGTAAAATTGGGTACTTAGGGTAAAAATAGCTAAATCTCTTACTCCATCAGCCTCCCTTCCCACCAATCTATTGATGAGCTCTATATCAATATAATCCTTCCCAGGGGAAAGTCTATCAACGAAGGGGAAAAGGTCCTCTCGATTCTTAGTTGGCTCGGGAGAATAATAATAGGTCAACCTGGGCTGAATTAAATGCCTCATCTGGATTTTTCTTGGCTGGAAGATAGGACTGTACATAGTTGTATTCATTCCAAGACTTAATTCATAGTTTCCCATCCACCGATTCCGCCTACCGTACCTATCTTTACTGTACCAGAAGCCCCGTCCCCCTACAGCCGGCTCAAGGCGAAGCCATCCGATGCGGCTCGGCCTGGAAATTTCCAGATGGACATCCGCCTGAACGGCCTCATCTCCCTGTGGAGCCTCATGAAAATAGACTAAACCAGCGTCGCCGTCCCAGTAGAATGGGGAACGGCCCAGTCTTTGTCTGTTCAGGTCGAGGGATATCTCCGGCAGTTTCTCAGTAATCACTCCCACGAAGTCATTTATTCGCTTCCGGAAGTAGGCCTGGAGGGTATAATCTGGCCTTGATTTCGTTATGGAAAGGGAACCCTCCGGACTCTGGTCTTCCAACTCCTCTCTGGTGAATCTCTTCCACCTCTCTCTATCTTCATAATCGATATTAAAGTCAGCGTCACTGAACCTATCTATTCTGAGAAGTGCCGTAGTATCCTCAGACAATTTCTGTCGGTGTCTGAGATGCAGTTTCCAGCGTTCAATATCTGGTCCATGTTCCCACCTCCCCCTAGTTTCGTCCCAGACAAGAGAGCTCTCATCTATGAAGTAGCTATAAAAAAATCCGGCCCCCTCCCTGTCAGGCCCACCAAATCTATAATGGGTATCCAGCCCTTTCCCATATCCTAATTTTTCAAAATAATCAAGATATATCCTGCCCCGAAGCCGCGGATTCACATACCAGTTATAGTGAGTGAGGGCGAACCATCCCTTTTTGGAATCGTGTCCGATGGGCCACATGACAAACCCGTAAGGAACATCCCTCAGTGACCTTCTGTAAATGGGCAAGTAAAAGAGAGGAATATTTCCCAACCAGAAGATAGTATGGTAAGCCCACCATCTCTTCCCCGGATAAATCTTCATTCGCCTGGCGGTGAACCGATAGTGCGGTTTGCATAGGTCACAAGTAGTGAAGGAGCCCCTTTTTAGGTGATACTCACCCTCAGCTACCTTTACCATTTTTTCCCCCTCACAGAACCAGGGGTCCAAGAAGAAATAGGGTTTCGTCAGGATTCCTTTCTCAGTCTTCAAATTATAAACCAGGCTCTCTCCATGAAACTCTACACCACCCTCGTAAAGAATGACATTTCCCTCAGCAAATACTTTTTCCTCCTCTAAGTCAAACTTGGCCCAATCTGCTTTCACTCTCATGTCTTTCTGTTTGATGTCCACATTCCCCTGACCAATAATGACTTGTTCCTCCTGGCGGAACTCTAACTGGTCAGCATGCAATATCTCAACCGGCGCCCCTTCTCCCTCTGCCAGGCAAGTTTCAATGCCCGTTAGAAATAAATTTCTAAACGGGCCAAGAAGAAGGAGTCCCAGGATTAAGCCAAAGATAAATTGCCTGCTGCCTAACACCCATTTCCCTTTCCAATAAAACTTTATAATACTCAAAAAGGCCTCAGTCTACGTCACTGAGGCCTGAATATAATATTCTCAATCAGGTCCCCTCAACGGCGCTCCTTTACCATTCTCCCCTCTCCAATATCTCCTTTACCTTAGCCAGGAACTGAGCCGCTACCTGACCATCCACTACCCTGTGATCAACAGAGAGAGTCAGCTTCATTAAATGCCTTATAGCGACTTTTCCTTCCACCACGGCCGGTCTTTCCAGAATAGCTCCTACCCCTAAGATAGCCGACTGCGGCTGATCGATGATGGGAAGGAAATTCTCCACCCCGAACATTCCCAGGTTGGACATAGTGAAGATAGCCCCGGAATATTCATCCGCTTTAAGTTTCATCTCCTTGGCCCTGGATACCAATGATTCGGTTTGGGAAGCTATCTCCTCCAGCGTCATCTCATCAGCCTTTCTGAGGACGGGAACGATTAGTCCTTCGTCTAAACCGACGGCGATGCCGATATTAATGTCTTCGTTAACCGTGATTCCCTTTTCATTCCAACTGGACCTAACTTCAGGGAAATCTTTTAGGGCAAGGGCGAGTGCCCTGGTCAAAATATGACTATATGACGGCGGAATGCCGCCCTTGTCTTTGATTTGAGCCAGGATTTCCCTCCTCCGGCTAACTACTCCCGTCATATCTACCTCAATGGTAATATAATAATGAGGGACGGTCCTCTTCGATGCACTCATTGCCTCGGCAATGGCCCGGCGCATTGGACCCACCGGACTAACTTTCCCTTCTCCTCCCTCCTTCCCCTTTTCCCCTGCCTTTAATACATCCTCCCTGGTAATCCTCCCTCCTGGTCCGGTGCCCATAACCTTGCTTAAGTCAATGCCTCTGTCCTGGGCTAACTTCCTGGCCAGGGGTGAAGCCTTGACCCGGCTTTTGCCAACCGCTTTCACAGGAGAAAGTTCCTCAGCTCCGGGAGTCGCTGCCGACGGTTCTTGTTTCGGACTTTCAACTTCTACTTCTACCTCCGGCAGCTCCTCATCTAACTCAGCGATGAGGCCAATCACCCGGGTCACCGGCACCGTCTCCCCTTCCTGAGCTAATATCTTGCGCAACACGCCGCCTGCATAGGACTCTACTTCCAAGGTAGCCTTGTCAGTGGTTATCTCTAATAAAATATCACCCTTCTCCACCCTATCCCCTTCTTTCTTAACCCATCGCTCAATGACTCCCTCTTCCATAGTCTGCCCTAACTTGGGCATTATCACTTTGCTGACCATAGCTAAACCTCCAAAATCTTATAGTATATAAGGAGTAAGGCTTTGAAGCGAGCCTTGGGAGCGCAACGTCCGCGTAGCTGAGGAAGAAAAGGGATGAAGCAGAAATTTTGTCTGACCCCCTCTGCTTTCTTGCCTGCAAGGGAGCAAGAAGAGGGGGGAGTTTAATTTCTGCCCCTTTTCGACCGAAGCGGAGCAGTGAGCACCCAACTAACGAGCGGAAAATGCCTTGCTCCTACTAAAAGCCCAATTAAAACATTGTTTTGACCTGATTGACAATAGCCTCAGCATCTGGGAGGTAAACCTTCTCCAGGACTATTGAGGAGGGTGAGACACAGTTAAGGGCTCCCAGCCGGAGCACCGGTCCGTCCAGATAATCAAAGGCCCGGGCCTGTATAGTAGAGGCAATCTCACCGGTGTAACTGCCCTGGGAAACTGCCTGGGATACGACCAGACAGCGGCCGGTCTTTTTTACTGAGTCTATTATCGTTTCTTCATCCCAGGGAACCAAAGTGCGCAGGTCAATAACTTCTGCCTCCACTCCTTCTTCTTTCAGTTTCTCAGCCGCCTCCAAGGCAACACCAACGCAATACGACCAGCTGACTATGGTCAAATCTTTTCCTTCTCTCCTTACCTTAGCCTTGCCTATTGGTACCAGATATTCTTCTTCAGGCACCTTGGCTTTCAGATTATACAACAATTGATGTTCAAAGTAGATGACCGGATTATCATCTCTGATGGCACTCTTAATCAAGCCCTTGGCATCATAGGCATCCCATGGAACTACCACCTTTAGTCCGGGCATATGGGTTACTATAGATTCCAGGCTCTGGGAATGTTGACCGGCGTATCCCTTACCCCCACCAATGGAGACGCGAATGACTAAGGGCATTTTTATCTGCCTGTTAGACATAAACTGCCATTTGGCTGCCTGATTGCCTATCTGGTCCATGGCCATAAGGATAAAGTCACAATACATAAGCTCGGCAATAGGCCGCAAGCCGGCCATGGCCATACCTACCCCGGCACCTATTATGGCTGATTCTGATATAGCGGTATTAAAAATCCTGTCCCGGCCGAATACATCAAGCAGGCCCAGAGTTACGCCAAAGGCACCGCCGTATTCAGCCACATCCTCTCCGAAGAGAAGAACCCTTCCATCCCTGGTCATCTCTTCTACCAGCCCTTCCTTTATGGCAAACCGGAAGTTGAGCTTGCCCTCGCTATCACGTTTAATCGGAGTGGGAGAGGTAACCAGTTTAACATTGCTGAATTCCTTCGGAACTACCTCACTGCTGGTATGACAATACATATTCTCCAGAAGGTGCTCAGGTTTGGGGTCGGCTGATTTAGCTGCTTTTACGGCCATATCCGCATTCCTCTGCCAGGCCTTCTGCTTTAAGGTCTCAAATTCCTCTTCAGAAATGAGGGGCTGACCCTTTATCAGGCACTCATTAAGCTGCTTGAAAAGTGACTCGATAGGGTCACAGCCCTGCCATAATTTGACTTCATCCTTGCTGCGGTAGGCGGCCGGGTCACTTAAAGAATGGCCTTTATAGCGGTAGGTGATATATTCAAGCAGTATAGGTCCCTTACCTTCCCTGGCCTTTTTTGCCGCCCGAGTGGTAGCATCTTTCACCGCCAGGACATTCATACCATTGACTACTTCGGCGTACATATTTCTCAGGTTATATCCGGCCGCCCGGCGAGCCACATAATCAATACCGCTTATCTCACCGCTAAATTGGCCGGACATACCATACTGGTTGTTGACCACACCATAGATTATAGGCACACCAAATTTTTCCTTCATAAGCCCGTTTTCAAACTGGGCCATGGCCGCCATGTTCATTGATTCATGGGCTATACCGTGATTGTAGGCCCCGTCGCCGGCAAAACAGAGCACCACCCGTCTCAGAGACTGATACCGGCAGGAAATGGCCGCGCCAGTGGCAATGCCCATATGTCCGCCGACAATGGCATTAGCTCCTAAGTGTCCGGTACCGAAATCCGCAATATGCATGCTTCCGCCTATACCGCCGCAGCAGCCGTCCTTTTTGCCGAATAATTCGGCTATGATACGGTAGATATGAACACGCAGGGCTTTCTCTTCCAGTTCCTCCCGGGTATTGTTTTTGTCTAATGTCTCACCGATAGCCTCAAGCCATACAGCTCTTTCTTTCAGGTATTGTGAGAGTTGCTTATCATTCAGTTTTCTGATATATGAACATCCCTTGGCCACCGCGTCACTGTGTCCCCGGTGGGAACTGGTTATATAGTCATCCAGATTTAAGGCGGCTACTGCGCCTACAGAGGTAGCCTCCTGGCCTATGGACAAATGGGTGGGTCCGAAGTAATCAAATCCGGGCAAAGGTTCGTAGACATCCGCTTTAATCTCAGCTATCATCTCCTCAACACAGCGGGCTATGAGCATCTGCTCCAAAAGATTGATCAGTTCCTCCGGCGAGGTATTGCCTGAATCAAGTTCTTCTTTCAGAGAACGACTGTACTCAAATGCCGGAATTTCACCGAATGTCAATTTCTCCGGCTCAAAAACGCATTTCACTTCTATTTCTTTTACCACTTTGCCTTCCCCTGAAAGTGCTTACCTCTCCTCTTTTGCCGCTATCAAGCCAGGTTTTCAGCCTTCTGGCGGGACTAACGGGGCTACCGTCATAATCTTTCTGGCCTGCTCTGGATACTTAGCAATGAACTTTAACTCATCATTGGTAAGTGGCTTTTGGGTATGGACATTAGCATAGCGAACTAACTCTAAAATTTTAGTTGCTTCCTCATCATCTTTAAACTCTATCTCCAGTTTATCATAGACATTCCTGAATCCCTTAATTCCTCCATATTCTCCCACAGTTATCTTTCGACCGCTCTCCACTATCTCCGGCTCTCCTCTTCCTAACTCTTCAAAGTCGTAAAGTTCATAGTTGCGCCTGTCTTTCAGGGCTCCATCAGCATGGATGCCGGATTCATGGGCAAAGGCGTTCTCCCCTACCCCTACCTGATTTATGGAAATGGGAACTCCGAAGGCATAAGAAGCGTATTGGGCAATCTTCCACGCCTTTGATAGGTCCACCCTCTCGTCAAGGATATATTTACTCTGGTGAAAACCACTGGATTTCTTGATGGCTAAAATGACTGAGACAAGGTCTGCGTTGCCAGCCCTCTCTCCCATTCCGTTAAGGGCGGTATTTATATAGGCCGGAACTCCTCCATCAATGGCTCCCTTTGCTCCCGCCACTGAACAGGCCGCCGCCATCCCCAAGTCATTGTGACAGTGGAGCTCTATGGCAATCTTTACCTCCTCGGCTAAGAGCTTCACTCTCTGGTAAATGGTAAAGGGGTCATCGTAGCCAAGGGTATCACAGTATCTGAACGTGACCGCTCCATGCTCCTTAGCCGCTTTAGCAAATCTCACTAAATACTCATCATCGGTTCGGGAGGCATCCTCAGCATTGACTCCAATTGTCTCTGCGCCCAGCTCTTTAGCCTTCTCCACAGCCTCAACCATCATATTGAGAACATCCTCCCTGGTCTTCCGCCCCTGAAATTTCCCCCTGGTCATCTGTTCTGAAGTGGAGATGGAAAGATTTATACGCTTTATCTTGGTGAATCTGAAGGAGTTCTCCACCTCCTTAAGTATAACCGGACACCAGCCTTCCAACCACATGGGCTTAATTACTCCCATCTCCGCCAGTTCTAAATTGGCATTAATGTAGTTTATCTCGTGATGAGTGTACGGGAAGCCAAGTTCGCTCTGAAATATCCCCATCTCATTCAAGAAGATATTTATCATGGTCTTCTCTAATTTAGCTAATCCCAATCGGGAAGTCTGCACTCCGTCCCGATTGGTAACATCAATGATATATATTTTGTTCATAGTCTTGCTAACCTCACTTCAAAGATTTCTTTTATGTTCTCTATATCCTTTAATGTGCTTTTGGGGACAGAGCTGTCCAGGTTAAGTACCGTTACCTCACGGCCCCCTTTCTCCTTCCGACCTAAGGTCATGGCCGCAATATTTATTCCTTGTGCTCCGAGAATAGTTCCAATTCTGCCGATGATTCCTGGCTTATCCTCGTGGGCACAGACGAGCATGTAGCCGACGGGAACGGCATCCAGGTGGTAACCATTTAGCCGGACGATTCTGGCATCGCTACGGCCGAAAAGGGTCCCGGATACCGAACCCCTTGCCTGAGGAGTCTCAACTTCGAGAGAGATGAGATTGGCAAAATCTTCCAGGCGCTCACTCTTTGTCTCTATCACTTCTATCTCCCTCTCCCTGGCAATGAGGCGAGCATTAACATAATTGACCGTCTCACCTAAAACGGATTCGAGCAAACCTTTGAGAATGGCCAGCGTTATTGGGGCTAAATCATATTCTATGACCTCTCCGCTGTACTTGATTCCTACTCTGACGATGCGACCCTTGAGCAGTTGGGCCTCAAGGCACCCTAACTTCTCAGCTAAGCTGAGGTAAGGCTTTATTTCCTCATAGATTTCTGGTTCAATGGAGGAGACGTTGACCGCATTGCGAAGAGTTCTACCCTTGAGAGCATCCACTACCTGATGGGCAATCTCAATAGCTACCTTCCTCTGCGCTTCCTCTGTGGATGCTCCAATATGAGGAGTGAGGACTAAATTATCCAGCTCCATTAGGGGACTATCAAAAGGGGGTTCCTCCTCATAGACATCCAGGGCTCCCCCAGCTACCTTCCCGCTCTTCATAGCTTCATAGAGAGCTTTCTCATCCACAATCCCCCCTCGAGCACAGTTGATGATTTTCATTCCATCCTTCATCAACTTAAATTCCTTTGGTCCAATTAGATGTTCAGTCTCATCAGTGAGGGGGGTATGAACAGTAATATAGTCTGCCTGGCCGAGAAGCTCTTTCAGCCCTAGCAGTTTCACGTCCAGCCTCTTTGCCCTCTCCGGAGAGAGAAATGGGTCATAGGCAATGACCTCCATGCCCAGGACCTGTGCTCTCTTAGCTACCTCCCCTCCAATCCTTCCCAGGCCAATTATACCCAGGACCTTCCCATAGACTTCCACGCCCATAAACTTCTTCCGTTCCCACTTCTTCTGTTTGAGAGATAGATAGGCCTGGGGAATGTTGCGCGACAGGGAAAGGAGCAAAGCCACGGTATGCTCAGCCGTGGAAATGGTGTTTGCCCCCGGGCTGTTCATAACGATTACTCCCTTCTCAGTAGCCGCCTCTACATCCACATTGTCAACTCCTACCCCAGCCCGGCCAATTACCCTGAGACGGTTGCCAGCCTGTATCAGGTCCCTGGTTACTTTAGTTCCGCTTCTCACAATAAGAGCATCGGCATCTTTAATCTTAGCCTTTAACTCTTCCGGGGCGAGCTTTGTGGCAACCTCTACCTCTATATCTTCTTCCTTCTTTAAAATCTCAAGCCCTTCTTCAGAAAGAGGGTCACTGACCAGAACCTTCATCATTTGCTCCTTTGAAATTTTAAGAAACTTCTTATGCATTCTTTTAGTTCTTCTGTTGAATCTCTTGCCTTAACAGCAGTCTCTCTATCATACTGAGTAGGCCAATGTACTGGATATCGTGTATCAATATAAAATGCATTGAGATAACGGCATGCCTCTTCAATTTCTTCAATCCCTGGTTCTTTCTGCTTGCAAATCCCTAATAGTTCTAAGAGATTGTGAACAGGTCTAAATTCTAATCCATTGGCAATGATAAAAGCCTTAAGATATCTCTCTGCTGCTTGTTGAAAATGAAAGCAGATTTGAGCAAAGTAATCTGTATGTTCAATGATTGTGGAGGCAAACCCAAAATCTTGTTCTGCCTTTTCTATCCATTCCTTTACAACTTCTTCATTCTGCATCATAAAGAACCTTTCCTTCGCTAATAATGGTTCTTATAAGAGGATCTCCCAATTTCAGTCTCTGGTCCACTTCTTCAGGTTTATATACAATGAAATCAGTAGCCAACCTATATTTAATAAGCCCATCCAATTGGCGAATTCTATCGACACCAAGATTGGGTATATCTTTCTTAATGATAAAAAGGTCAATATCTGTTCCTTCCGTCATCTTGCCGCCCGCTAAAGAACCAAAAAGTATGATCTTCTCAGGCCCATATACTCTAATAAGTTGATCTACAATACTTTGAATCTCTTTATCAAATCTATCCTCGGTCATCATCTCTTTGTCCCTCGTTAAGCTTTCTAACTATTTTAAGACCTCTGAAGTTCTAAGGGTTTTTCGTGCCTGATATGCTGAAAAGTGCACTTTTATTTACAGCAGTAGCTGCCAAAATTAGAGAAACGTTGATAACAATGAAGTTAGGATTTATTTCTCCTACATTTTCCTACAAAATTGGTATCCGAGAAAG
>JAJOKU010000033.1 GCA_021129695.1 candidate division NPL-UPA2 bacterium | reverse complement strand
GTCAAAAAATAATTCCTGAAAATATGTTGATTAGGCAATAATGTTATGCTATACTAACCTGGAGAGGTGAGTGGGAAGATGAGAAAACTGCCTAAATTTTTAGAGAAGTATTTTTGGGACGTAGAATTTGAAAAGATAATCTTGGAGAAACGCATGGTATATGTTCTGAGGCGAATTCTGGAATACGGTGATGAGGAGGCCGTTGCCTGGATGTGGAAGAATTTTAGGAAATCAGAAATAAAGAATGCCCTATCTAATTTTCGTGGTTATTCTCAAAAAAGCGCTAATTTCTGGGCTCTTTTATTGGATCTGCCCAGAGAAGAGGTATTATGTTTGAAGAGTCCCTCATCGAAGGAGCAAAAGAAAATCTGGCCTTATTAGGCCGTTCAGGTATTTTGAAGGATGCCTATCTGGCGGGTGGCACAGCGGCTGCCCTGCAGTTAGGGCACCGTATTTCTGTAGATTTTGACTTTTTCACAACTAAGGAATTTGTTCCGAAAAGTTTTTCTACTGAGTTGTCAGAATTGGGTTCATTTGATGAAGAGCAGGCAGATAAAGGAATGGTTTTAGGCAAATTTGAAGGAGTAAATTTTAGCCTTTTTGTTTATAAGTATCCTTTGATTTATCCTCCGTTAAAATATTTGTCACTGAATGTGGCTGATATTAGAGACATTGCGGCAATGAAGATTGATGCTGTAGCAACCCGAGGTAGAAAGAGGGATTTCATTGATTTGTACTTCATGTGTAAATCTGGTTATGAATTGACTGAGTTATTGGATTTCTATGATAAAAGATATGGAAAATTAGCTTCTAATCTTATTCATATAAATAAGAGTTTAGTATTTTTTAATGACGCTGAGCCTGATGAAATGCCAAGGTTGTTAAAGGAGGTAAAGTGGGAAGAAGTAAAAAGATGTTTTGAGTGTGAAGTAAAGAAGCTATTCAGGTAAGGATTGGAGGATTGATTTATGTTAGCCAGGGCTTTTTCTGCTTCCATTCTCGGTTTAGAGGCCTACTCAATTGAAATAGAGGTAGATATAGCTTCCGGCCTTCCCGCGGTGGTCGTAGTGGGATTGCCCGATGCCGCGGTAAAAGAGAGTAAGGACCGGATCAAGTCAGCCATAAAGAATTCCTCCTTTGACTATTCGACCAGGAGAATCACGGTAAATCTTGCTCCAGCAGATATAAAGAAAGAAGGGCCGTCCTTTGATCTGCCTATTTCCCTGGGATTGCTTGCCGCCACCGGCCAACTTACCTCTGAGAGCTTGAAGGACTACATCATCTTAGGGGAGCTGGCCTTAGATGGCCGGGTTCGTCCCATAAAAGGAGCTCTTCCCATTGCTCTCAGCCTCAGGAGAGGCTCAAGGAAAAAGCTTATCATTCCGGAAGAGAATATTGCTGAAGCCGCTGTGGTTGAAGATGTCCAGGTATATGGAGTAGGCACCCTCCAGGAAGCAGTTAGTTTCATAAATGGCCAGAGCCAGCTCGCTCCCCATAAGGTGAATTTAGATGATATCTTAAAAGGATTGTCTGACTATGAAGTTGACTTCTCAGACGTGAAGGGTCAATTCTCAGTAAAGAGGGCCCTGGAGATTGCTGCTGCCGGCGCTCATAATGTCTTGATGATTGGTCCTCCTGGCGCCGGCAAGACTATGTTAGCCAGAAGAGTTCCTACCATTATTCCAGATATGAGCCTGGAGGAAGCACTTGAGATAACCCGGATTCATAGCGTAGTCGGCCTTCTTCCCCCGGCTCAGGCCTTGGTCACCACCCGTCCTTTTCGTTCACCCCATCACACCTCATCTGATATTGCCTTAGTGGGAGGAGGCGTAGTCCCCAAACCAGGCGAGGTAAGTCTGGCTCATAATGGGGTTCTGTTCTTAGATGAGCTGCCAGAATTTGGTCGAGAGGCACTTGAAGTTTTAAGACAGCCACTGGAGGATGGCTCGGTGACTGTCTCTCGTCTGGCTAATACGCTGACCTTTCCCTCCAGATTCTTACTTATCTGCGCCATGAATCCTTGCCCCTGCGGCTATTTCTCGGCTCCTCGGAAAGAGTGCCACTGTACCCCATACCAGATTCAGAGGTATCTATCAAGAATTTCTGGTCCACTGCTGGACAGAATAGATATCCATATTGAGGTCCCCGCCTTGGAGTATAAAGAGTTAACCGAGGAGAGGGAGGGCGAGCCTTCAGAAGATATAAGGAGAAGGGTAAATGGGGCAAGAGATATTCAAAGAGAGAGGCTTAGGGGGGAAAGAATACATTGCAATGCCAGCATGAATCAAAAACAGATAAAGAAATATTGCAGATTAGATGAGGATGGAAAAGAGCTCCTTAAGATGGCTATAAATGAACTGGGAATCTCTGCCCGAGCTTATGACAGGATACTTAAGGTGGCCAGGACAATTGCAGATTTAGCCGCCTCAGAGGAAATTCTACCTGACCATATCTCTGAAGCCATTCAGTATAGAAGCCTGGACAGAAATTTGTGGGCATAAGCATAAAATGCTCTTAGGTCTAACCTGGATTACTTAAAGTAATCCACCCGAAGGGCCGCATAATTAAAACGCTTAGCGTTTTAATTAAAGCCTGCGGGGTAGCCCGCCTCCCTAGGAATCGCAGAGCGATTCCAGGGACTTTATCCCGGGAATTCTCCGAATTCCTCGGGGCTGTTCCAATTTTAAGAAAGGGTATGAATAAAGCGGGCTAACTTATGACACAGATAATCCTCTCTCCTTCTAAAAAGGCAAGCGGGCGAGGACACAAAATTCCTATATGCTCAGTGTCATCCTGACATCTATGGCTACTGCCCCTTTTTCCACTTCGCCTACCTTTAAGGGATTGATGTCTAACTCCACAATTTCAGGAAAATCGGTGACTAACTGGGAGAGGCGAAGAAGAGCCTCCACGATGGCCTCTACATCGGCTGGTCTCTCCCCCCTCACTCCCGCCAGGAGGGGATAGGAATGGATCTGCTCAACCATCTCTCTGGCTTCCTGCTCGTCTAAGGGAGCTAAACGCCAGGCTACATCTTTAAGGACCTCAACATAAATTCCTCCTAAGCCAAACATGAGGAGAGGTCCAAAGGGAGGAATGCGGTTCATCCCCAAGATCACCTCTTTCCCCAGCAGAGTCTGCTGAATGGTCACTCCCCAGATATCTGCTTCCGGCATATATTTTCCTGCCCTCATCATCATTAGTTCGAAGGAGTCCCGCACCTGCACTTCGTTCTGCAATCCCATCTTCACTCCTCCGATATCGGATTTATGTAATATATCGGGGGAGGCAATCTTCATCACTACCGGATAACCAATCCCTGAGGCCGCCTCTGCGGCCTCTTCTATTGTGGTAGCTAAATGACTCTTAGGAACCGAAATACCGTAATGGGAAATTACCTCCCGTGCCTCTACATCAACCAAGGAGGTTCTCTCCGTTAATCTAACTTTCTTTAACAGCTCCCTCACTTCATCTCGTCTAACCGGATATTTCTTCTTCATCCTCTTTGGTCGTTTAAGCCACTCGGTGCGCTTGACCATCCCTGAAAGAGTAGCCGCGGCCCTCTCCGGGGAAAGATAATTGGGGACTCCATGCTCCCTTAAGATCTGGATTCCTTTCTTAACCTGAGCCTCTCCCATAAAGGAGGTGAGCATTGGCTTATTGAATCCATTCAAATTTGAGATAGCCCGAGCTGTTTCCTCTATGTCTGTCATGGCCTGTGGAGTGAGCAGGACAAGAACTGCGTCCACATTTCGGTCTTTCAACACGCCCTCGAGAGCCAGCCGATAGCGCTCTGCTCCTCCGTCCCCTAAGATATCCACTGGATTATAGAAAATTGCTGCCGGAGGAAGGTAACTCTTTAAAGAATCGATAGTTGTTCTCTCCAGCGAGGCAAGAGTGAGTCCAGTTCTCTCACAGGCATCACTGGCCATTATTCCCGGGCCGCCGGCGTTGGTCACGATGGCTACCCTTCTTCCCCTGGGAAGTGGCTGGGAGTTGAAGGCCAATCCCAGGTCAAAGAGTTCCTCTAAGGACTTAGCC
Source organism: candidate division NPL-UPA2 bacterium (assembly GCA_021129695.1). Taxonomy (GTDB): domain Bacteria; phylum NPL-UPA2; class NPL-UPA2; order NPL-UPA2; family JAGMAN01; genus JAGMAN01. Next base: position 6,569 of record JAJOKU010000033.1, on the reverse strand, counting down.
CGAAGCACGCCGCTTCGCCGGAAGGCGGCTTCATAGGCTTCCTCTGAACCAGCTAAGCTGCCCGTATGGGAAGAAGCCGCTCTCGCCCCGGCGGCTGTTCCTCCCGACTTGATAATGACGATGGGCTTCTTGCGGCTCACCTCCTCTGCTACCTTCATGAACTTGGAGCCATCCCGGATATCCTCTAAGTAGCTCAGGATCACGTTGGTGTTAGGGTCATCCTGCCAGGCCTCCAGCAAATCTACCTCACAGATATCAGCCTTGTTTCCGAGACTGGCAAGCTTGGAGAAACCTAATCCCTGTCCTTTGGCCCAGTCGAGGATGGCTGCGCACAGGGCTCCTGACTGGGACATAACGGCCATCCCGCCTCTTTCAGGCATCCCTTCAGTGAAGGAGGCATTCAGTGAGGAATAGGTATCGATGAGACCGAGGCAGTTTGGTCCCCACAGCCTCATTCCATACCGGGAAGCTGTGTCAGTAATTTCTCTCTCTAACTTGATTCCCTCCTGGCCGCTCTCCTTGAATCCAGCCGAGATGACCACAACCCCTTTTACCTTCTTCTGTCCACATTCTTTAATGGCTAAAGGGACCGCCCTATTGGGAATAGCAACGATAGCTAAGTCTATTTCCTGCGGGATTTCACCTACCCGGGAATGGACCTTATATCCATCTATTTCCCTGACCCTGGGGTTCACTGGAAAAACTTTCCCCTTGAAGCCAAACTGAACGATGTTATCCAGTAGAGCTCTTCCCACCTTCCCTTTCTCCCGGGAAGCACCGATAACCGCCACTGACTTAGGTGAGAAGAAAAATTCTAACATCAATTTGCCTTATTACTCTTTTCTCCCCCGGGCAAAGATGACTTCAAAGCTCGAAAAAATGCTTCCGTTCATCCGATAATTTTCCTCATAAATTTTGATCATCTCAAAAAGGAGTCTCCGATTCCCCAGCCCGGCGGGCAAATCATAAGAAACATTTCTCGCTCCCACCCGTTTCAGCCACCTTAAAAAGGACAGGGTATCTGGATAATAACTCCTCTCTCGATACGAACTGGTCTCAACAGCAGAAAAATTTGTCTCAGTTAGAACCTGACTGAGTTCCCTCTGGCTTATAAACTCCTGCCCATGTGGAACCTGGGCCTTCCCCAACCTCTTATGGGCTTCAGCGAAGGAATTGGAGAGCTCCTTTAAGCTTCCTTCTCCTAAGGTAGTAAAGTAGAAACTTCCTCCCTCTTTGAGCACCCGGAAGACCTGGCTAAAGGCGAGCTCCAGCTCCTCTACCCACTGATAGGTGAGGTTGGAGATGACCAGGTCAAAATAGTTGTCTCTAAAAGGCAAATGCTCGGCCTCGGCCTGGCAAAAGGTCACATTGCTCACTCTTGCTCTTCTGCTCTTCTCCTGTGCACATGAGACCATCCCCTCAGCCAGATCGCATCCAAAGATGATTGAGCTGGGATATATCCGGCCGAGTTCAAGAGAAAGTCTCCCCGTCCCCATCCCGATATCCAGGACATGCTCAGGATTTCCGGCCATCTTTAAGACCCACTCCAACATCCTTTCGCCCATTGTTCTTTGAAAGAGGGCCGAACTATCATAGCTTTTAGCGGCTCGGGAAAAAGATTCCTTTATTCTTGCCTTATTAAGCATCTTAAATAATTCCCAGTTTCTTGCCCACCCTTTCCAGAGCTCGCAGAGCCTCCTCCAAATCACTGCGTGTGTGAGTGGCCATAATGGTGGCTCGAAGCCTGGCCTCTCCCGAGGGGACACTGGGAGGGCGTATTCCCTGGATATAGACCCCCTCTTTAAAGAGGCCCTGGCTGAAGGTCATGGTTAACTGGTTATCCCCGACCAATATCGGAATGATCTGGGTCTGGCTATCAAGGGTATTAAAACCTGAATGCCGGAGACCTTCCTTAAAGAAATGGACATTCTCCCACAAATCTTTTCTTCGCCAGGATTCCTTATCAACCAACTCAAGGGCGGCAAGAGCGGTAGCCAGAACGGAAGGGGGAGGGGCGGTTGTATAGATAAAACTCCTTGCCTTATTAATGAGATAGTTGCAGAGTGTCCGGGACCCAGCAATGAAGGCTCCAAATCCTCCCAGAGCCTTGCTCAAGGTTCCCATCTGAATATCAACCTTTCCTTCAAGGTGAAAGTATTCTATAGCTCCTCTCCCCATCTCTCCCAGGACTCCCGTGGCATGAGCCTCATCAACCATAAGGAGACAGTTATATTCCCTGGCTAAATCCACTAACTCCGGCAAAGGAGCAATATCTCCATCCATGCTGAAGATAGAATCCGTGACCATCAATCTTCTTCCATAATCCTTATGCTTCTTAAGGAGATCCCTTAGTGCCTTAGTATTTCGATGCGGGTAGCGCTTCAGCTCTGCCTTGCTGAGCAAGATGCCATCAATGATGCTGGCATGGTTCAGTCTATCACTGAAAACGATGTCCCCTCTACCCACGATGGCGCTAAGCGTCCCCAGATTAGCCATATAGCCGGTGCTGAAAAGAAGGGAAGATTCGGTTCCCTTAAAGTCTGCAATTCTCTTCTCCAATTTTCTGTGAAGCTCCATATTGCCAGCAATCAAGCGAGATGAGCTGGCACTGGTGCCGTATTTCTCCACTGCCTCCCTGGCCGCTTCCTTCAGCTCGCCGTGGCGAGCTAACCCTAAGTAATCGTTTGAAGAGAGATTTACTACCTCCCGTCCATTAATAACTATACGACTGCCCTGCTCACCCTCAAGGAGTTTTAACTCGCGAAAGAGGTTCTTCTCCTTGAGAAGTCTTATCCCTTTTTCAAAAGGGTCAGAAACTTCCATTTCTTTGTAATTCTATCATGGCAACTCCAGCCAATGCAAGAAAATTCCTCACCCCCTAAAGGGGGTTCGTCATACAGCCCCTTTAGGGGCAGTAGTTAGGAAAGTGCGTTTTATACTTTCCTGCAACAAAAAATTGTGGTTGGAGAAAGCGCGCAGGAGAAGGAGGTTGGAAATTTGTATCTATTTCGCCTTAATCCTTAACCCCAAGTCCCTTATCATTTGAAGGTCAGCCTCAGGGCTCTGTCCTCGGGTGGTGAGATAATTGCCAATTAAGATCCCACTGGCCCCGGCCAAAAAAAGCATTGGCTGAAGGCTACGCAAGTTTCTTTCCCGACCTCCACAGACCTTAATTTCCACAGTGGGCAGAATGAAACGGAACATGGCAACGGTTTTGAGAATCTCCAATGGGGCAGGGGGGAGCATCTCTTCACAGGGAGTTCCAGGGATGGGATACAGGAAGTTAAGAGGCACGGAATCAACCTCAAGTTTTCTCAGAGTAAGAGCAAGTTCGATTCTCTGGGCCGGAGTCTCTCCTAAACCAAAGATTCCTCCAGAACAGACTTCCAGTCCAGCTTCTTTGGCAAGCCTGACTGTCTCTAACCTCTCCTGGAAGTGGTGGGTGGTACAGATATTTGGGAAGAAGCTCTCCGATGATTCCAGATTGTGGTGATATCTCTCCAGGCCTGCCTCTTTCAGTAGGCGGGCAGTCTTGTGGGTGAGCGCTCCCAGTGAGGCACAGCGATGGATAGAAACCTGCTCCCGGATAAGGCTCAAGCCCTCACAGATAATTGAGACTTCCCTCTCGCTTATCCGTCTACCACTGGTAATGACGCCAAACCGCCCAGCTCTTATCTGCCTGGCATCCTTTGCCGCCCTCAACATCTCCTCAGTAGAGATCAGAGGAAATTTCTCAATATTTGTTTCATGGTGAATCGATTGGGAACAGAAGATACAGTCCTCGGGACAGTTACCGGACTTGGCATTGACGATGGCGCAGAGGTCAACCTCATCTCCTTTGAATCTTCCCCGAATTCGGTTGGCCATATCAAGAAGGGAGAAAAGCTCCTGGTCATCCACTGACCATAACTGTAAGGCCTCGTCCTGGCCAATATTATCACCCTCCAAAACTTTTTCAGATATCTCCTGGATATTCATAGGTAAATATGCCATTCATAGTTCCATTAAGATTTTCTCATGCTTCTTACAGAACTCATACTGAGCTCCCAATTGAGCTTCAATTACCTCTTCCTGCCAGTGGGCATTGTAGAGTCGGCAACCTTTATGGTCACAGAATGGTTCTCCCAGTGCCTGAAAGAATATAGCTTGCAAGACATATCCTTTCATAATCTCGGTCAACCTCTCATCCTCATAGTCAATGAATCTCCCCTTGAATTTCTCTTTGAGCTTCTGGATGGTCAAATTATCCCCTCCCGACAAGCCGTATTGTTGCTTGAGTAGATAGAACTCCCTGGGCTTAGCCGGAGCTTCTACAATTCCAGTGGTGGAAATGAGGGAGGGAATACCATAGACGCTCACCCGAGCATGAAACCTCCTATCATTTTCATCCCAGGTTCCAAATAACTGGTTAGTGAATATGATATGAATCTGGTCATCACTTAGTTCCTCCCCTAACAGCAGGGATGAAAACACCGTCTGTAACCTAAAAGCATGGTAGAGAATACCGAAGGATTTGCTTTCTCTCCGCATGATTCGCCTCTTCTCATACTCTATCTCGCCATACGCAGGCTCGGAAGGTGCCTTTGGATTCTCTAAATCCTGGACTTTGGTAAAAGCAATTGCCCTGGCCAGGCCTTCAACCGCTCTTGCCCTCCCTTCCTCAGAAACCCTGGAAAGATAATGGGTGATAAAATCGTCTCTTATCTTAATCTGAGTCTTTCTTAGTTTAGTTCTGAGGTATTGTTCAATCTCAGTTAGACTTAGTGTCCTGGCCTGGCCTCCATCGTAGAGGTAGATAAAGGAGGGAAGATGAATTCTGGAGAAGGTCACGCTTTACCTCTTGGCCGGCTTCTCGGGCATCAGGTCATTGCCCATGTAGTCGCAAGACCGTATTGGCCTGATGGTTGCCCCCATCCTCAACCTCCACAGACAAAGGGCACTAAGTTTATCCTGTCCCCATCTTTCAGGGTTGTAGTCTTATACTTATCCCGAGCTACAATCTGAGAGTTCAGCTCGACTATTATTAAGGAAGGAGCCTTTATCTTTTCACCTTTTAGAAGTTGAGCTATGGATGTGTTCAGGTCAATCTCTTTTACTCTGTCATTGAGGATTATCTTCAAATCTTCCTATCCCGGCACCGTTCAAATCAGGCGAGAACTACCGGTATAAACATTCATTCTTTTCCCTCTAACGAAACCCACCAGGGTTATCCTCAGTTTTTCTGCTAATCTCACCGCTAAATCTGTAGGTGCAGCCCGGGAAACAATAACCGGGACCTCCCGTTTAGCTGCTTTAGATATTATCTCCGATGAGATTCTCCCGCTGGTTAAAACAATTTTATCTTCGGTTGAAATATCTTTCAGCAAGCATTCACCAAAGACCTTATCAATAGCATTGTGCCGACCCATATCCTCAGCAAAAACCTTGATGGCTGTTTGGTCACAAAGGGCAGCAGAATGGGCTCCGCCGGTAGTCTTAAACAATGAGGACCTTCTCTCCAATTCCTTCATCAGTTGAAAAATTTCATCCTGGCTGACCTGGAGCTTAGAATCAGTCGGTTGAAGATTCATTACATCCTGGGAATCAAAGAAGGAAGTCCCTTTTCCACATCCTGAGGTCACCAACCTTTTCTGGAAAAAGTTCTCGGGTATTTGAAAGCTTCCATCTAACTTTACACTGACATAATAGCCCTCCCTCTCTCGGTGAAGACTTACACCTTTTATGTCACTTTTATCTCTAACCAGACCCTCAGATAGAAGAAAACCTGCGGCCAAATATTCTAAGTTGTCTGGGCTACATAGAAGGGTCACCAATTGCTGCTCATTAGCCAATATGGTAAAAGGGACTTCTTCTATAACTATGTCTTTTTCTTTATTTTTCTCCTCAGGGCCAATGCGAAGGATATTTATCTCTTTAGCCTGGTTCATCTCTCACCCAAGAACCTCTTTGCTACTTCTTCTTTAAACTCTCGCTTATCCATTCTAAGTATTCTTCATTGCCGCCAATTATAGGCAGGGCGATTATCTCAGGGACATCGTAGCTGTGAAGCTTTCTGACCAATTTGACCGTTGCCTCCAAAAGCCGTGATTCCGTCTTAACTACTAAGAGTGCTTCATCGGCAGAGTCAATGTTGCTCTTCCACCAAAAGAGTGAATGAACTCGGGGTAGAATACTTACACAAGCCGCTTTCTTCTGAGTTAGCAATGTATCAGCTATTCTCTTAGCTTGTTTCTCTGTAGCAGTGGTTATGAAAATGACTATATATTTGCTCATTCCTTTTTCATCCTTCTCTTCATTATACTCCAAAGACCAAGAGGAATCAAGAAAAGAATTATCAACCCACACGCTCTCAAAAAAGAAAAAGAACTACATTAACATGAAAATAGGACATTTTAATTTCGTCTTGACATGGGCGAATTATGCTTGCAGTTCAATGTCTAATATAATATAATTTTGTTAAAGGAAGTTTGAGAATTGGGGGATCGTCTAGTGGTAGGACGATGGACTCTGGATCCATTAGCGGAGGTTCGACCCCTCCTCCCCCAGCCATCCTGAACGAAGTCCCACTA
>JAJOKU010000047.1 GCA_021129695.1 candidate division NPL-UPA2 bacterium | reverse complement strand
TTTTACTGTAACCCATTGATTATCAAATAGTTACAAAAAGGGTGCGTAACTCGTGGGATTTATAGTCACAGCGTTTTTAACAAGAAGGAAGAAACAACTTGAAAGAGGGAAAAGCTATGGCCCCTGTAGAGGTTAAAAAGATTCTAAATATAGTCCCTCAACTGGTAGGCATGCCGTATATGCGTGTTTGGTCGAGCTATGATAAGGAGGCAGATGTGTTATATTTGAACTTCAAGAAGCCGAGCCATGCAGACGATAGCGAGCTTACTGAGGATGATATTATCATCAGATATGAAAAAGGAGAAGTGGTAGGTATTACTATTCCTAATGCAAGCAAGAGAAAGATTGCAGCAGAGTAGAAAAGAAGGGTAGAAATTAAGGGGACACAATACTTAATTATCAGAGATAATAAAGGGGTCAGAGTGATTTTTCTTGGTTGTGAGAAAAAAGGACGCCTCTATTTTTAATTGACAGTTGATGAAGGAAGAGAGAATCTGTGCTGGAGGAATCTGGGCAATGACAGGAGGGGTAATGAACACTGGTTTTTCCTTTAACGGAATTAGTGAAGGCGGGATTAGTAAAGAGAGAAAAAGGAGGAAGAATGCCCTTTTATCGATTAGAACAAACGCGGTTTCTTGAAGTATAGTAAAGTATAGAGCATTTTCTCATTTAAGTGCTTGTTTTTCTTTGACTTGGCTGTTCTCAAAAGTGTGTGCTTTTACTCACAGTCTTGCGTTAATCAAAGTCATGAGGAGCGAAGCGACGAATTTTCTTGCAAAGAAATTTGGGATGGAATTGTTCTATGGGAAGAGAAGAAAATATAGGGTTCAAGGGTATGGATAAAAACAATCAACGGGTAGGGAAAATTGCTTCTCCCATCATCTTGTGGGGATTGTTAGTTATTGTTTTCTTCCGACCACTTATCTCGGGAATAACCTGGGAGTGGTCAAATACTTATTTCCAGGTCTTAATTCTCTTTCTTATCGGCGTCTGGCTCCTGGCTATGGTTTTTAAAGGGAGGCTCACCTTCCTTAAAACTCCCCTGGACCTTCCCATTTTAGCCTTTTCCCTGGCCTTAATCATATCTACTATTAGAACTGTTCATCGTCATGTCAGCCTTGAACAGCTCTACCAGCTAATTAGCTATCCACTCCTTTACTATCTGCTCATTAACATTCTTCGGGAAAGGAAAGAGATAAGAGGAGTGGTCTTGACTATCCTAACAGCGGCCATTTTAGTCAGCCTCTACGGCATCTACCAGAACTATATCGCTCTGGAGCGGACCCGGGAATGGGTGCGGATCTACCATCCTGGCGAATTTTCACCTCAGTTTATGGCGCGCTTGGAGACACATGAAGTCTTCTCCACCTTCGTCTATCCACCCGCCCTGGCTGGATACCTGGGTTTAATCCTCCCTTTAGCCCTCTGCCTTCTTATCTATGCTCAATCCAGGTGGATGAGAACATTGTCGGGGCTTACCTTATCTTTAGGAGGATTATGCCTGTACTTCACTTATTCAAAGGGTGGATGGATAAGCCTTTTTCTATCTATGGTTTTTCTCTTTGCCATCCTTTTCTGGAACAAAATTAGCAAATACAGGTATTTGTTTCTTATCCTTCTTCTCGTCCTGATTATCCCCTTTCTCTTCCCGGCCATTAGAGAATTTTTACTTGAGCACGAGCCTCTCATCCACCTACAAGGCTTCTCCGACTCACTGACTGTCCGGGTTAATTACTGGAAGGCTGGATTCGGCATGCTCAAAGATTATCCCGTTTTAGGTTCAGGCCTGGGGACATTCGGAACAATTTATGCTAAGTATAAACTTCCTCAGGGCGAAGAAGTGCAGTTAGCTCATAATAACTACCTCCAGGTCTGGACTGAGATGGGAATCCTGGGAATAGTCTCCTTCCTCTGGCTCTGGCTAATTTTTCTAAAGCAAGGCTGGAAACTTATTAGGAGGTTACGGATTACTGGTTACCGGTTACCAGCTGCGGTAGTCATTGGCTGTTATGCAGGAATAGTGGCTTTCCTGATTCACAGCTTAGTAGATTTTGGTCTCTATGTTCCTGGCATCGCCATGAATGTCTGGCTGTTTCTGGCGCTGATAACAAGCTATCAACACAGATTCCTTCGGACACAGAAAATTAAATTAGCCACTGAAGGCAGTAAAAACAGTGAAGAGGCAATTCGTATGCAGTCAAGTTATGGAGAAGATAGATACCAATGGGAAATAAAACTCTCTGCCTATGGGAAAATAGTTGGGTCTCTAATAATTGTATTAGCCATGGCGGCGGCCATGATAGTGGTAACGAGGCCTATGTTGGCTGAAAGGCATTTTTCTCGGGCTAAAGACTACTTACAGGCTCAACGAGAGCTGCCAGAGGTTAGTTACACGGAATTGAAGGAGGCTATTAATAATCAAAGTTTTCCATTGAAAGGTCCTCTCTACCGGGGAAGGGTTGCCCGATTCAGCCAGGAAGACTTGCGAAGAGCGGCGGCCGAAGTGGGAACTCGGGCTGAGAAGGCAGAATCTATAAACGAAATACTAAAATTACCTCATAAGGAAATGGCAAAATTACTTTATTGGGTGTTCCTGACAAAGGCGGAGGAAGAACTGAGACAGGCCGTAACTTTCAATCCCAGAAATGGCACCTATCACTATCATTTGGGCAACCTCTATGAGAAGATAGGCCTAATGAAACCCGGCGAAAAATCCTGGTGGTTAGATAAGGCCATGGTAAAGTATGAAAAAGCCATTAAATGCAATCCCTTTATGCCCCACTATCATAGCACCTTAGGAAGGCTCCTCTGGAATAAAGCCAGGGGTCAGGATAAAGCCCTTATTAATAGAGCCATTTCTAAGTTCGAGGAAGCCGTTCGCTGCTACCCGACCAAAGCTCGTTATCGCGCTTTGCTCGGCCGAGCATACCAGCTCGTCGGGAGGAAAGAGGAAGCCATGGGAGAGTATAAAAAAGCCCTAAAACTGGATCCAGAACTAAAAGAGGTCAAGGCGTGGTTAGAAAAGTTAAGCCAGTAAGAATATCAAAACTCCAAAGGCGGATGAAAAAAGAAGGCATTGAAGCCCTCTTGATAACCAATTTAGAGAATCTCCGCTACCTCAGTGGTTTCAGCGCGACTGCTGGCGCTTTGCTGGTGACAGACCGGGAGAGAATCTTGATAACAGATTTCCGTTATCTACGACAGGCTAAGGAGGAAGCAGGAAACTTTAAGTTGATCAGGATGGAAGATTCCTTGACTGAGGCTCTAGCCAGATTATTGAAAAAGATAGATATTAGAAAACTCTCGTTTGAGGAGGACTCAATCACCTTCCACCAGTACCGAGCTCTCAAGGCTAAGCTTAAAGGAATTAAGCTCATTCCAGTGAAAGGTATGGTTGAGAATCTGAGGGCAATTAAGACAAGGAGCGAGATAGCACTTTTAGGCAGAGCCGCCGAGATTGCTGACAGAGCTTTTGGTCATATTTTGAGGGAACTGAGGCCTGGACTGGAAGAGAGAGAAGTGGCCGCTCAGTTAGAGTATTTGATGCGTAGACTGGGAGCGGAAAGGAGCGCCTTTGATACCATTGTTGCCTCTGGTCACAGGTCTTCACTTCCCCATGCTAAGCCTCTTAGAAAGAAAATGAATGAAGGAGAAATTATCTTGATTGATATGGGGGCTGTTTATCAGGGATATCATTCTGACTTGACAAGAACAGTCGTTTTAGGTAGAATACGAGCTAAACAGAGAAAAATATATGAGACAGTTCTCAAAGCTCAGCGCAGAGCAATTAAGCATATTCGGCCTGAGGTTAAAGCATCATCTATAGACCGGGTAGCCCGAGATCTAATCCAGCGAGCTGGCTACGGGAAGTATTTTGGTCACGGTCTTGGTCACGGTCTGGGGATGAGCATTCATGAAGAACCAGGGCTCAGAGCTAATAACGAGCGGTTGCTCCAGAAAGGAATGGTCTTCACGGTAGAGCCGGCTATCTATCTGCCCGGCTGGGGAGGAGTGAGGATAGAGGATGTAGTGGTGGTGACTGAGGATGGCTGTCGGGTCCTCAGTCAGGCGCCGAAGGGTTTGGAGAAATGATTTCCACGGCTGATTTCAAGACGGGAATGACTGTGGAGTTAGATGATAAATTATATGAAATCATCTCCTTCCAGCATGTCAAGTTAGGTAGGGGAGGAGCCTATGTCAAGACCAAATTGAAGGAACTTAAGAGCGGCTATGTTTCTGGTAAGACCTTCCGGGCGGGAGAGAAAGTAAACCAGGCTATCTTAGAAGAGAAGAAGATGGAATATCTCTATGGGGAGGATAATCTATTCTACTTCATGGATGTGGCTAATTACGAGCAGTTGACTATAAGCAAAGATGAGCTGGGTGAGATAGCCAAATATTTGAAGGAAAACATGGTGGTTAATGCCCTGATGCATAAAGGGAGTTTAGTAGGGGTGAAGCTTCCTCAGTTCGTTGAATTGACGGTGGCTGAGACCGAGCCCGGCCTTCGTGGAGATAGAGTTAGTGGAGGGTCAAAGCCAGCCACCCTGGAGACAGGAGCAGTCCTCCAGGTGCCCCTGTTTATAGATAAGGGAGACCTGGTTCGCGTTAACACCAGTACCGGGGAATATATGGAGAGGGCCTGAAAATGAATTTAAAGGAATTGAAGGAAATCATTGCCATCTTTGAAGAGGCTAACATCAGCGAACTTGATTTAGAGAGAGAAGAAGTTAAGATAAGATTAAGGAAAGGACTTCCGCCTCAAGTGGTAAGTGCTCCTCAGCCCGCAGAGGAAGCAGTGGTTCAAAGAGTCATCCCCGCCCTCTCTGAAGAGGCTAAGAAGGAAGAAGAGAAAGGCCTGGTGGAGATATCCTCCCCCATGGTGGGAACTTTCTATCGAACCTCTTCCCCCGAGGCCAAGCCTTTCGTAGAAGAGGGAGATGAGATAGAAAAAGGTCAGGTCATCTGCATCATAGAGGCGATGAAGTTGATGAACGAGATAAAAGCGGAGATAAAAGGGAAAATTGCCAGGATATTAGTGGAGAGCGGCCATCCAGTGGAGTATGGCCAACCACTGTTTTTAGTAGAGCATGTTCAGTAAAATTCTCATTGCCAATCGAGGCGAGATAGCCCTGCGGATAATCAGGGCCTGTAAGGAGCTGGAGATAAAGACAGTGGCTGTCCATTCGGAGGCAGATAGGGACTCACTTCATGTGCGCTATGCTGATGAGGACGTCTGCATTGGCCGGGGAGAAAGTTCGGCCAGCTATCTGCACATACCCAGCATCATCAGTGCGGCTGAAATCACTGATGTGGAGGCCATTCATCCCGGATATGGTTTTTTAGCTGAGAACGCTCACTTTGCTGAGATCTGTGAGTCCTGCCGGATAAAATTCATTGGTCCCCGGCCGGAAGTAATAAGACGGATGGGAGATAAAGCCTTAGCTCGGGAGACCATGGCCAGAAGCGGGCTTCCCATTATCTCCGGTAGTTCCGGGATAGTGAAGAATAAAGAGAAATCTTTAGAGATTACTTCACAGATTGGCTACCCGGTTATCATCAAGGCCGCTGCCGGGGGCGGGGGAAGAGGAATAAGGGTTGCCCATAATGAGGCGAGCTTCGTCAATGCTTTCTTCATGGCTCAGGCTGAGGCAGAATCGGCTTTCGGGAGGGCAGATGTTTACTTAGAGAAATATATTGAGAACCCCCGCCACATCGAATTCCAGCTCTTAGCCGATGAGCAGGGAAACATTATTCACTTAGGAGAAAGGGACTGCACTATTCAGCGGCGTTATCAGAAGCTCGTCGAGGAGTCTCCTTCCCCAGCTCTTGATGAAGAGATTAGAAAAAAAATGTGGGAAGCGGCTCTAAGAGGAGCCAAATCGGTAAACTATACCAGTTTGGGGACAATGGAGTTTCTCCTGGATAAGGATAAGAATTTCTATTTCCTGGAGATGAATACGCAACTTCAGGTGGAACACTCGGTGACGGAATTGGTCACCGGTATAGATTTAGTCAAGGAACAGATTAGATTGGCCAGTGGAGAACAATTAGGATATGGTCAAGAGGATGTTCAGTGGCGGGGTTCAGCCATTGAATGTCAGATTAATGCTGAGGACCCGGATGATAATTTCTCTCCCTGTCCCGGGAAGATAACTGGCTATAACATGCCCGGCGGGCCGGGAGTGAGAGTTGATACCCACATCTATCCGGAATATGTCATACCTCCCTTATACGATTCCCTGATCGCCAAGCTGGCTACTCATGGGAGGACCAGGGAGGAGACTATTCGGCGCATGGAGCGGGCCCTGGAGGAGTGTGTTATTGAGGGAGTAAAGACAACCATTCCATTTCACCGAGCTATCCTGTCTGACCCCGACTTCATAGACGGGGATTTTTCCACTGACTTTGTAGAACATTTATTGGCGAGAGGAGAATAAGGAAAGGAGGGAAGGATGAGAGGGTTAAGCACGGTTCTTTCTATTGTGGTTCTGGTCGCTTTTGGGGCATATCTAATCTGTGTAGCCATAGGAGTGACCTCTGCCGATCAAATCACCGGTTTTATTAAGCTGCTGGAGGGGGAGAGGGTAATTACTATCATAGCCGGCATTGTCTTGTTAGTGTTGGGCTTCTCACTCCTTTACTTAGCTCTGAGGAAGTTCACCCGGGAGCCATCAATGGCCTTCCAGAATCCAGAAGGGGAAGTTAGAGTCACCTTCAGTGCCATTGAGGACTTCATCAGGAGATCAGCAGGGAAGATAGAAGAAGTAAATGAGATGCGCCCTGAGGTGGTAGCCACTAAAGAGGGATTAGAGATCCATAACCGGATTACGCTGGGGCCAAATCTGAGTATTCCCGAAGCCAGTAGCAGGATACAGGAGACCATCAAGAAATATGTGGAGGATGTCTTAGGGATAAGGGATATCCTGGCCATTAAGGTTCTGGTAACCAAGATTGCTCATGAAGAGGTAAAGAAAAAAGGAGAAGAAGCGAAACCGGAGATAGAGATCAAGTAGCCTGAATTATTCACTTCACAGTGAATAATTCACCCGAAGGGCCGCATAATTAAATACTATAGGAATTTCCTTTTTAAGTCATTGAAACTAAAGCACTTAAAAGTCCGCACCGAAGGTGCGCTAAGTTCAACGATTAGCGTTTTAATTAGAGATTGCGGGGCAGCCCGCTCTGCTCCGATTTCAAGCGAGGTTATGAAACGGGCTAGTGAATCATAGGCAGCTCTATCGGATCATCGATGCCAATGCCAATCGGGCTCGGGAAGGTTTGAGAGTGATAGAGGAGGTAATTAGATTCGTCTTAGAGGAGCCAGACCTCACCGCTCGGTTAAAGGGTATTCGCCATGACATCACCCGTGCCCTAAGAACTTTTCCGAACGGTGCTCTTCTCTCAGCTCGGAACAGTGAGGAGGATGTGGGCCGGTGGCTCTACCCCGAAGAAGAAGGAAGAAGAACTGGATATGAGGAAATCGTCAGGGTAAATATGCGTAGAACTGAAGAGGCAATAAGAGCCTTAGAGGAGTTCTCGAAGGTTATAGATTCTAAGCCCGGGGAAAACTTTAAGGACATTAGATTTCAACTGTATTCATTGGAGAAGGAGGTTGGAAGGAAGACGGCAACGGGCGAGAAACGAAAAGCGATAAGGGACTGGAGATTATATGTCATCCTGGATAGGGACTTGCTCGGCAATGGGGACCCCGCTGAAATAGCAAAGGCGGTTGCCTCAGCCGGAGCTAAGGTCATCCAGTGGCGGGATAAGGAAGGAAGTGCCCGGGAGGCAGTTAAAGTTGTTTCTCGACTTAAAGAAGATAAAGCATTGCAAAATATAAAGATTATAATCAATGATAGAGTTGACCTGATGCTGGCCAGCGGAGCAGATGGAGTCCACTTAGGCCAGGAAGACCTGCCGATTGCAGAGGCAAGGAAGCTGTTGGGGGAAGAAAAAATAATTGGAGTTTCTATCCACAGTGTAGAAGAGGCCATTCAGGCTGAGAAGGAGAGGGCAGACTATATTTCCCTCGGTCCCATATTCGTAACCGGGACTAAGAAGGACGCGGGAGCGCCTCTCGGAGTTAAGAAAATTAGTGAGGTTAAGAGAGCCGTCAAGCTCCCCCTAATAGCTATAGGGGGCATAAGTGAGGCTAACATACGAGATGTGAGCCGAGCGGGAGCAGACGCCGTAGCTGTCGCCTCAGCCATCCTGAAAACAGAGGACACTGCCAAGGCCACCAAGGATTTATTAACCAAGTTTGAGGCTGGACCATGACTCAGATGGCTGAAGCTCGGAAGGGCAATATAACCAAGGAGGTGAGGGAAGTAGCCCGTGTGGAAGGGGTGGAAGAGAAGTTCATCCAGAAGGGGTTAGCTGAGGGCACTATAGTTATTCCCGCAAATGTTAATCGGCATTCCTTAAAGGCTTGTGGGATAGGGAAAGGACTGAGGACTAAAGTCAATGCCAACATTGGCACTTCGCAGGATGAAACTATTCTGGAGGGGGAACTGCGGAAGATGAAGGTAGCCATAGAAGCAGGGGCTGATACCCTGATGGACTTGAGCACCAGTGGTGATCTGGATGAGATGAGGAGAAGAATTCTTGAAGAATGCCGTCTCCCCCTGGGCACTGTTCCCATCTACCAGGCGGCCGTTGAAGCGGCTAAGAATAAGAAAGGCATTATCAATATGGAGGAGGAAGATATATTCTCGGCTATAGAGAGACAGGCTGAGGATGGAGTGGACTTCGTCACTCTCCATTGTGGGGTGACCCTGGAGACCTTACAGCGTCTGAGAACTGAAGGAAGGATTACTGATGTAATCAGCCGTGGGGGAGCTTTCCTGGTCACCTGGATGGTTCACAATGAGCGGGAGAATCCACTCTACGAAAAATACGACCGAATTCTAGACATAGCCAGGAAATATGATGTAACGCTCAGCTTGGGTGATGGAATGAGACCAGGCTCAATTGCTGATTCTACCGATAGGGCTCAGGTTCAGGAACTCATCCTCTTGGGAGAATTAGCCCAGAGGGCCTGGGATGAGGACGTCCAGGTGATGATTGAGGGACCAGGGCATATTCCTCTGAATGAGATAGAAGCCAATGTCCTCTTAGAGAAGAAGCTCTGCCGGGGAGCTCCCTTTTATGTCTTGGGCCCTTTGGTCACCGATATTGCTCCCGGTTACGACCACATTACGGCCGCCATTGGGGGAGCCATAGCTGCCTCAGCCGGAGCAGATTTTCTCTGTTATGTTACTCCTTCCGAGCACCTCAGGCTTCCCACAGTGGAGGATGTCAGGGAAGGGGTGATTGCCACTCGCATTGCGGCCCATGCGGCTGATATAGCCAAAGGCATAAAGGGAGCCTCAGATTGGGACCTTAAGGTCTCAAAACTGCGAAAGGCACGAAAGTGGGAAGAACAGATGAAGTTAGTCCTTGACCCGGAGAGGGCGAGAAAGTATCGCCAGGAAAGTAAACCTGAGATGAGTGATGTCTGCACCATGTGCGGCCAATACTGCGCCCTGAAAGTAGTAAATGAATCCTTTAAGAAGTAGTCCCAAAGGGACTATCCTGGTTGTTGGTTCAGTAGCTCTGGACACAGTGGAGACCCCTTTTGGCAAGGCAGAGGAAGTGTTAGGGGGCTCGGCCACCTATTTTGCTTACTCAGCCAGCTACTTCTGCGAGGTAAATTTAGTAGGGATCGTGGGAACTGATTTCCCATCAGAGCATCTGGAACTTTTAAAGAGCCGTGGAGTAGATCTGAGAGGTTTGGAAAGAAAAGAGGGTAAGACCTTCCGCTGGAAGGCCCGTTATGGTGAAGACCCCAATGAGAGGGAGACGCTTTCATTATGTTTAAATGTCTTTGAGAATTTTCATCCCAAGCTTTTAGAGGATTATCGTAGCTCCGAATATGTCTTCTTGGCCAATATAGATCCCGATTTACACTTGGAGATTTTAGAGCAGCTCAGCGGTTCAAAATTGATTGCCTGCGATACTATGAATATCTGGATAGAGACCAAGAAAGAGATACTTTTAGAAACACTGGGCAAGGTGGATGCCCTGATTCTCAATGACGCTGAGACCAGGATGTTAACCGGGGAGATGAATCTGATAAGAGCAGGCAAAAGTATTCTTGATTTAGGGCTGAAGATAGTCGTTATCAAGAAAGGTGAGCATGGGGCACTGCTTTTTTCCGAAGGTAGCTATTTCGCTTCGCCCGCCTATCCAGTAGAGTCTATCTATGACCCTACTGGAGCGGGAGATAGCTTTGCCGGGGGTTTCCTTGGCTATTTAGCTAAAAATGGGAATGAAGAGGAGGAGAATTTAAGAAAGGCGATCGTCTACGGCTCAGTCATGGCCTCCTATACCGTAGAGGGGTTCAGCTTCAACCGTCTGAAATCACTTACTGAAGCTGATCTGGAGCAAAGATACCAGGAATTTAAGAAGCTAACTCAATTTTAAATAATGATTCCGAGCCAAAGCGAGGATATCTTGCGGGCATAATTCAGTGGTAGAATGCAAGCTTCCCAAGCTTGATACGGGGGTTCAATTCCCCTTGCCCGCTCCAGCAGTAGAAGAAGCACAGTAAATACTTCGGACGGCCAAAGTCTAGGACACAGGGTAATAATGATTACACAAAAACAGATAGAAGAGATTATCAAGAGAATAATAGATAATTAGGGGTATGCACTTGACTCCAGTTGTTATAATCTCTTGTCATTTAGGAGGCTC
>JAJOKU010000066.1 GCA_021129695.1 candidate division NPL-UPA2 bacterium | reverse complement strand
TACTGTAACCCATTGATTATCAAATAGTTACAAAAAGGGTGCGTAACTCGTGTTTGATATTTGAATTTATTAATCTTACTTCTATGCCTTTCTCTTTCAAATATTGTTTCGCCTCTTTAATTGAATATTCTCCATAGTGAAAGATTGAGGCAGCCAGGACGGCATCGGCTTTTCCCTCTGTCAGGACCTGATAGAGATGCTCCAAGTTTCCCGCTCCTCCCGAGGCAATGACCGGAATATCCACTGACTGCGAGACTCTTTTAGTAAGCTCCAGATCATAGCCGGTTTTAGTTCCATCAGCATCCATGCTGGTCAGAAGTATCTCCCCTGCTCCCAAACTCTCCACATCCTTTGCCCACTTAAGAGCATCCAGTCCGGTTGGCGTGCGACCAGAATCAATGTATACTTCCCACTTTGGCTTATCGCTATTCGATATTCGATTTTCGTTTATATTATTCACAATTTGCAATTTGCGAGGTGCCATATGCAATTTCGCATCAATAGCTACAACGATGCACTGACTTCCGAATCTTTTTGAGGCTTCTCTTACCAACTCTGGATTCTTCACTACCGCTGTATTTATGGAGACTTTATCTGCCCCAGAGGCAAGCAACTCTTTTATATCCTCAACTGCTCTGATTCCTCCTCCTACCGTCAGGGGAATGAAAACTTCCTCAGCCGTCCTTTTAACTACCTCGAGCATAATGGGGCGGCTTTCAATGGTGGCGGTGATGTCTAAGAAGGCCAGTTCATCCGCTCCCCCCTGACTATAAAGGGCTGCGATTTCTACCGGGTCTCCGGCATCCCTTAAATTGAGAAAGTGAACGCCCTTAACCACCCGACCATCTTTAACATCCAGACATGGGATAATCCTTTTAGCCAACATAGACTGGCCTTTCCATTTCTCATTCCCACTCAATTGTGCTTGGCGGCTTGGAACTTATATCATAGACCACCCGGTTTATTCCCTTAGCCTCATTGATGATGCGGTTAGAGATTCTTCGAAGTAGCCTGTCGGGGAGCTTGGCCCAATCAGCGGTCATCCCATCGGTGCTGGTAACAGCACGAATGGCAACCACATTTTCATAAGTTCTCTCATCTCCCATCACTCCTACCGTCTTAATCGGAAGAAGCACAGCAAAGGCTTGCCAGAGCTCGGCATATAATCCTTCCTTCTTAATCTCATCAAGCACCATCTCATCTGCCTCCCTTAAAAGGGAAAGCCTATCTTCACTAACTTCACCAACGATCCTCACGGCCAATCCAGGCCCAGGGAAGGGATGACGATGGATAATCTCCTCGGGAAGCCCTAATTCTTTACCCAATATTCTGACTTCATCCTTAAATAGCTCCTTAAATGGCTCAATCAGTTCCAGATTCATCTCTTCTGGCAGACCCCCTACATTGTGATGCGTCTTGATGGTAGCCGAAGGCCCTCCCCGAGCTGAGCGACTTTCAATGACATCCGGATAAAGGGTCCCTTGTGCTAGATACTTTACCTTCTTTATCTTCCTTGCTTCCTCTTCAAACACTTTGATAAACTCATTCCCGATTATTCTCCTCTTCTTCTCTGGGTCAGTAACTCCCCTTAACTTTTCCAAGAATTGCTCTCCAGCCTCCACATATCTTAAATTCAAGTGATAATGGCTCTCAAAGATCTCTTTTACTCTCTTCCCCTCATCCTTGCGCAGCAGTCCATTATCAACGAAGACAGCTACTGATCTTTCCCCGATAGCCTTATGAAGAAGGAGACACAGAACGGAAGAATCCACTCCACCACTGAGAGCACAGAGTACCTTCCCTTCCCCCACCCCTTGCCTTATCTCCTCCAGGGAGCGATTGAGAAAGGACTTCATCGTCCAGGTGGGAGAACATTTAGCAATTTGGTAAAGGAAGTTCTTAATAATCTCCTTCCCTTTGGGGGTATGAACCACTTCCGGATGGAATTGCACTCCATAAAGTTGTCTTGCTTTATTTCTCATGGCGGCCATAGGAGAATTACGGGTGTGGGCTATCACCTCAAAGCCGGGAGGAAGCCTGGAGACTCTATCTCCGTGGCTCATCCAGACAGGGAGTTCCTTATCAAGTCCCCGGAACAGGTCATCTCGTCTATTGACTAAGAGAGTAGCCTGGCCATATTCCCGAGAAAGAGAGGAAACTATCTCTCCCCCTAAGAGTTTTCCCATGAGCTGCATTCCATAGCAGATGCCAAGGGTGGGAACTCCCAGTTCAAAAACTTCTTTTTCACAGACCGGGCTCTGGGTAGCCGTCAGGCTGGCTGGTCCTCCGGAAAGGATGATTGCCTTCGGCTTATCTTTGGCTAAATGAGAGACAGAAACATTATATGGAAGGATCTCGGCGTAGACTCCCAACTCCCTCACCCGACGGGCAATGAGTTGGCTATACTGGGAGCCAAAATCTAAGATGGCCACCCGCTCGCAGTTCATTCTCTCCTCATCTCATACCTAACTCAACGAAGTTTCTCAGTAACTTCAACCCTATATCTGCACTCTTCTCCGGATGAAATTGCACCCCGATGATATTATCCTTGCAAATAGCTGAGGTAAATTTTAGTCCGTATTCAGTCCTGGCCAGAATTACCGTTTCATCCCGTGGCTCCACATAATAAGAGTGAGCAAAATAGAAGTAAGAACCATCAGGAATCCCATCCATAACTTTATAGCTTCTCTCCGTCCCTTTATTCACAGCATTCCAACCCATATGAGGGACTTTCAAAGGCTCCTTGAACGAAAACTTCTTCACTTTGCCCGGGAAAATATCCAGTCCCCTACACTTTCCCTCCTCACTTTCTGTAAAGAGGAGCTGTAAGCCCAGACAGATGCCCAGGAAAGGCTTACCCTCTTCAACCTCCTGACGAATTAAGGAAAGGAGGCCAAGCGAGGTCAGGTTCTCCATGGCCTGAGAAAAGGCACCCACCCCGGGCAGGACTAAGGAGCGAGCATTTTTAATTATTTCTTTATCTGAGGTTACCTTAATCTTGCCTCCCACTCTCTCCAGAGCCTTGCTCACACTCCTCACATTCCCCATTCCATAGTCAATTACGGTGACCAAATTATCCCTCTTCAGTGTTAAGATGCTACTCTCATTTACACATTCCCTGTCTATACTAACATATTTCCCTTAGCTTTCAAAGCAGAATACAACTGAATGTAAATTGTTCCCATACTACAGCCCCCTTTTAACCCAAGATTTTGTCTACTTCTTCCTTATCGCAATCCATCACATAGGGAATGCCAGAGATATCAGAAGCCTCTCGAGTCAAAGCAAAGATATCATCTCTGGTAATGTGCTTTAGAGCAAATTTTCTCTCGCCAGCCATAAATTGTCTTAGGCCGGTTGCTAACCGGTCGTAGTAAGTATACATCCCAATGGCACCTACCGGGATGTCTTTAAAGTCTTTTCCATATTTCTCTCTTAATGTCTCAGCGGCAATAAAAATCTGCTCTATTGTATCGCCATATTTCTTATACTGAGCAGGAACCTTGCCATCTTTTACAAGGTTACCCACTGTCTTGGCGGCCATGGCTGCCGCAAAGGTGGCTCTACCCATACATATAGCCTTAACATAAGGTGCCGCCAATGCTATGGCTTTGAAAATATGGTCCTCTAAGGCAAGACCTCCAGCCATTGCTACCGGGGGAACATATTTGCCCTGTTTATCTATTCTCTTTAACATTTGATAAAGCAGGCACTCTAACTCAACAGTCGGAATACCCCATTCATTCATCATTCTCCAGGGGCTCATCCCGGTTCCACCACCTGCACCATCTACGGTAAGCAAGTCTATTCTGGCTTCAGAGGCACACTTTACTGCTCTTGCTAAGTCTGCTGGGCGATATGCTCCTGTTTTCAGGGTAACGTATCTAAATCCGAGTTTTCTTAAGCGCTCTACTTCTTTGTAAAACGCTTCTTCTTCAACCATGCCCAGTCTTGAATGCCTTTCAAATTCTTTAATAGCTCCCTCTCCGTAGGCTCTCTTTGTCACCGGGTCTTCTGGGTCAGGATAAACAATATAACCTCTCTCTTTAAGCTCAAGAGCTCTTTCTATAGACGGTAATTTTACTTCTCCGCCTATGTCCTTAGCTCCTTGACCCCACTTAGGCTCAATGGCCTCTACCCCTAATTCCCTGACATACTCCGGAACACCAAGCCTTCCATCTTCAACATTATATTGAACTACAATCGTTCCACTGCCGGTATGCCATCTCTGGTAGGTCTTTATTCGGCGCTCAAATTCTGGAGATTTAATCACTTTGCCATTCTTTATCTCAGATTTTGGGTCCATACCGCAGATATTCTCTCCCACAGCTACAATGGTTCCACAAATAGCGGCACCTACTGCATTCTCTTCCCAGTTAATTCTGGCAATATCTGTTGAACCCAAAGCACCGGTAAAGAAAGGCACATCGAGCTTGATTTTATCCTCGCCACCTACCTCAGTAGAAACATCTACTGCCGGAAAGGTAGCCTTATCCGGGTCAGCTTCCACACCAACTGCACCCACACATGTGCCTTGAATGTTAAAATGGGAAAAGTCAATAGGATAATCCTTATCACATCCAGCCACAACCTTTCCAAAAGGCTGAGGATAGATAAGTTCTCTTCCCCTTATGGCTGACTTCCCCACTTCGCAAAGTCCGATGCAACCATCAAGACAGGTTACACATAACCCTGAAACCGGTGAACGCTCAACCCTGTTTTTAGTCAAAGTAGCTGCACTTGCATTTGGCCTACTAAATGACATTTTCATCTACCCCTTTTTCTTCAGAAAGTCAGATAGCAGTTTTCAGAAATCACCGGTCAGAATTCAGACGTCCGAAAAAATCTGTTTTCTGTCCTCTCTTCTCTGTCTTCTGTCATCTGACATCACAGTTTTCTGTTACCGATAAGGCACCATAAACAGAAAAGGTGCCCTCTCTCAGAAGCGGACACCTTCGTCTCTATCCCGTTGATCTCACGGGTTATAGATTACTGGCAATACTTCCTCGTACTGCCTTATCTAATTACTTTTTACCACAATCTCCAAACCCTGTCAAGACCTTTTTCATTTTTTAAAACAGATTATGGATATAAGCCCCGTATCCTGGTAGCCTCGGCAACCCGACTCACCGCCAGCATAAGGGCCGCCGTCCTCATATCAACTTTTTTCTCCAGGGATAACCTCAGTACATTATTAAAGGCCTTACTCATTATATCCCTTAACTTTAAATTCACCTCTCTTTCACTCCAGAAGTAGGCCTGCAGACCTTGGACCCATTCAAAGTAAGATACAGTGACTCCTCCGGCATTAGCTAATATATCTGGTATTATGAATATTTCCTTCTCACTCAATACCTTATCCGCTTCAGGAGTGATCGGTCCATTAGCTGCTTCGGCAATAATCTTTGCTTTTATTCGATCGGCATTTTCTTTCGTAATTTGACTTTCTAAAGCGGCGGGCACAAGGATATCACATTCCAGTTCGAGCAACTCCTTATTAGAAATAAACTCCGCCTCTTTATAAGCTTTGACACTTCCTGTTTTTCTCTTATAGTCCAGGATCTTTAGAGAGTCTATCCCTTTGGGATTATATGCTCCTCCCTGAGAATCGCTCACCGCAATAATCTTACATCCTTCCTGATGAAGAAGTTTAGCCGCCACTGACCCGGCATTCCCATAACCCTGCACAACAACAGTAGCCTCTCGCATATCTATCTCTAAATGCTTAGCAGCATTCTCAATGGTATAGACACATCCTCGAGCAGTAGCCTCTTCTCTTCCCTCTGAACCGCCTATCGCCAAGGGCTTACCGGTCACCACTCCGGGAACAGAATGGCCCCGGTTCGTACTGTAGGTATCCATAATCCAGGCCATTATTTGAGGATTGGTGTAGACATCAGGAGCAGGAATGTCACATTCTGGACCAATAATAATGATGATTTCCGAGGTGTATCTTCTGGTCAGGCGCTCCAGTTCACCCGAGGACATCTTCTTGGGGTCACAGACCACTCCCCCCTTAGCTCCTCCGTAAGGAATTCCTACCACGGCGCATTTCCAGGTCATCCACATAGCCAGAGCCTTTACTTCATCTAAAGTTACCTGCGGATGATACCTTATTCCTCCCTTAGCCGGCCCTCGAGTCACATTGTGCTGGACTCGATAGCCGGTGAAGACTTTAATTTTTCCATCATCCATCTTTACCGGAATAGATACAGTCAATTCTCTCTTAGGATGTTTAAGTATCTCATGCATTCCAGAATCAAGGTCAATCTTTTCAGCTACCTCTTCAAGTTGCTTTAAAGCTATCTGGTAAGGATTTATTCCCTCTTTATTCATTTCGTTTCCCCCTATTTAGTTAATGAATAGCTCTTCTTCCTCGTTCATCTGTTCTTATTCGAATTACATCCTCTACCGGAATAACAAATATCTTCCCGGCACCTATATTCTCTGTGCGGGCTTGATTTTCTATCACCTTTATTGTCTCTTCTGCTTTTTCCTCCTCAACTACTATTTCCAACTTCACTTTTGGTAGGAACTCAATGGGAGCTTCTTTCGGGACTTCCTCAGAATGTCCTTTTTGTCTTCCAAAACCTCTTACTTCACTCAGGGTCATCCCTTCAATACTAATTTCTCCCAAAGCTTTCTTTACCTCTTCCAATTTAAAGGGCTGAATAATACATTCTATCTTCTTTAACATCTAACTACCTCCTTTTCTTTAAAGCCCCCGCAGAGCCTTTTTGCAACTCCCTGGAGAGAATAATGGCCTCGGCAATTTCTCGCATTGACTTTCGGGTATCCATACTTTTTTCTGTATCCGGCGAAAGGCCTCTTCCTCTGTCAAACCACTTTCTTTCATCAAAATACCCTTGGCTTTCTCTACAACCTTGCGCGTCTCAAGCTCCTCTTGAATAATTTTAGTCCTTACCATCAACTGGGTATTCTCTATGACAATGGCCGCCTGATTGGCTACCGCAGCAAGAGTTTCTATTTCGGTTTTGGTAAATCGGTGAGGGGTAGAAGTATAACTGTTTATTGCTCCAATGACTTTGCCTTTCACCTGCATAGGAACACTCAACATAGAACAAAGTCCGAGTTTTTTAGCTAACCTTTTCTCTTTGTACTTTGGCTCTTTTAGAACATCTGAGATTTTCATAGGTTTTTTCTGCTTGGCCACAATGCCGACAATTCCTTCCCCTAATTTTAAGGCTCTTTCCTTGAGATATTCCTCATCTATAGCTTGAGTAGCCCGCAGGCTCAATTCTTTCTCCTTTTCCTCTAAAAACCAAAGGGAGCAAATCTTTGAATTCATCACCCCGGCCGTCACCGTAACTATTAAGTGCAGTATATCGTCAAGATAAAGGTCAGAAACAATGGTCTTACTTATCTCTTGTAACCCAACTTCCGCAGATCTCCCGTTCATAAACATTCACTACCGACGGAGAGGCATTTTTCTAAATCAAAATGTGTTACCGACACTTTTTCAAGCTCTTCCGTCGGAGAGCCAGATGAAAACTGGCGAAGTGCGGAAGTTGGGTTGTAAGGCTTTAATCCGCCTGGCATATGTTGGTCGAGAAGGTTTCAACTCGAGTTGCTCCTCCTTGCTTGTTATGATAGACTGTAACGAAACTCGTTCCAGTTAATCAACATTATCCTTTATCCGAATCCGCCTGGGGCGGGCACAGACTGGCCTTAATGAAATCGCGGAAGAGAGGATGGGGCTGGCTCAACTTTGACTTAAATTCAGGATGGAACTGGCAGGCAACGAACCAGGGATGGTCACTTATCTCAATAATCTCCACCAGGCGGCCATCCGGGGAGAGACCACTAAGCTCCATCCCCGCTTCCGTCAGCTGTCTCTTATACTGCATATTGAATTCGTAACGATGCCGATGCCTCTCTCCAATTCTATTCTTTCCATAAGCCTTACGAGCTAAGGAGTTGCGAGAAAGTTTGCATGGATAGGAACCCAGTCGTATTGTCCCCCCCTTGTCTTTTATCTTTCGTTGCTCAGGAAGCAGGTCAATTACCGCATGAGGGGTTGTGGGATTGAATTCAGAGCTATTGGCTCCCTTGAGACCACAGACATGGCGAGCGAACTCTATTACGGCACACTGCATGCCCAGACAGATTCCCAGTAAAGGAACTTTTCTCTCCCGGGCATATCTAATGGCAGTTATCTTTCCTTCAATCCCCCGGCTCCCAAACCCACCG
This sequence comes from candidate division NPL-UPA2 bacterium, assembly GCA_021129695.1. Classification (GTDB taxonomy): domain Bacteria; phylum NPL-UPA2; class NPL-UPA2; order NPL-UPA2; family JAGMAN01; genus JAGMAN01. The sequence continues at coordinate 2,671 of JAJOKU010000066.1, read as the reverse complement.
GGAACTAAGATTCCCCTTACCCCTGAAAGCAACTTATCTGGGCCCTCTTTCTCAATCTCCTCAGCATCCACCCATTTAGTCTTCACCTGACAGCTATTGGCTGCCCCGGCGTGAATTAGAGCCTCGTTGATGCTCTTATAGGCATCCTGCAGGCCAACATATTTCCCGATGACGGCAATTTCAGTGGAAGTGGACGGATCCTTAAGCCGCCTGAGCACCTCCTCCCATTGGGATAGGTCCTGCCTCTTTCGGGGAAGGCCAAGCCGCTTAATGATAGTCCTGTCTAATCCCTGCTCTTTGAAGACGAGAGGGACCTCATAGATGGAATCAACATCAATGGCCTGAATGATAGCCTCTTCGGTAACATTGCAGAAGAGGGCTATCTTGCGCTTTGCCTCCCTGGAAAATGGCTTTTCTGTCCGGCAGAGCAGTATCTCCGGCTGTATCCCAATCTCCCGCAGCCGGGCCACGCTGTGCTGAGTGGGCTTCGTCTTTATCTCGTTGGCGCTCTTAATATAAGGGACTAAGGTGAGATGAATATAGAGGCAATTTTCTTTTCCGATGTCCAGTGGGAATTGCCGGATAGCCTCTAAGAAAGGAAGCCCCTCTATATCACCAACGGTGCCTCCCACCTCAACGATGACTACATCCAATCTCCTCCCCCGAGCCACCCTCCTGATGAATCTTTTAATCTCATCAGTTACATGGGGAACAACCTGAACCGTCCCCCCCAGATAATCTCCCCGCCTTTCCTTACTGAGTATGGAGTGATAAATCTGTCCAGCGGTGAAATTGCTTTTCTGGCCGGTGTTCAGGCTGGTGAAACGCTCGTAGTGTCCCAGATCAAGGTCTGTCTCCGCTCCATCATCAGTGACATACACTTCCCCGTGCTGGAAGGGGCTCATCGTCCCCGGGTCAACATTGAGATAAGGGTCTATCTTCTGCAGGCTTACCCTCAGGCCCCGGCTCTCTAAAAGGCAACCAATGGAGGAAGCCGCAATTCCTTTTCCCAGGGAAGAAAGCACTCCACCGGTAATGAAGATATACTTGGTCATCTTCTCACTCCCACTCACCTGAATTCTACCACATTCTCCATCTATGTCAACATCTATCTTTCTGCATCTATCTTTCTGCAAATTTCACTATTGACAACCCCTCAGGGAGAAGGTATAATCGCCCTGACAGTAGGATGATTAATCAGAATCGGTGGAAAAGTTGTGCCGTTCGGCCCTCAGCGAAGGCGGTTGAACTTCTTCGGTCTAGTTTGGAAGATGACGCTGGCAGATTAGGTGCAGTTACCTTGGTGCTGAACAAGGAGGGATAAAGATGGGAGAGAAATTGGCAAAAGATGGGGGAAAGGCTGTTGGAGAAGGAAAGGAGTTTCCGGGTTGGCCCTGGTTTTCCGAGGAGACCATTCAAGCGGCTATGGAGCCCTTGAGAACCGGGCAAATCAATTACTGGACAGGCAAGCTGGGGATGGAGTTCGAAAATAAGTTTGCGGAGTGGAATGGTTCCCGATATGCTATCTCCACTACCAATGGCACCAGTGCCCTCCATGTGGCCCTGGCCGGGCTGGAAATCGGTCCCGGAGATGAGGTGATTGTTCCTTCTTATACTTTCATTGCCTCTTCGTTCTGCGTTTTGCAGGCCGGGGCGGTTCCGATATTTGCCGATGTGGATAGGAAGACCCATTGCTTAAGCCCTCAGGATGTTAAAGCTAAGATAACCGAGAGGACGCGGGCGATTATTCCGGTTCATCTTTATGGCAACGTCTGTGATATGGATGAGCTCCTGACTATCGCTAAGAAACATAATTTATATGTGGTCGAAGACTGTGCTCAGGCTCACGGGGCCACTTACAAAGGTAAAAAGGTAGGCACCTGGGGAGATGTTGGTGCCTTCAGCTTTTGCCAGAGCAAAGCCTTTACTACCGGGGGAGAAGGAGGAATGGTCACTACCGATAACGAGGAGGTCATGTGGCACTGCAAATCTTTCCGGGACCATGGTTACGATGTTTATACCAGGCTCTCCTTGCTGGAGGCGGAAGATAAGCTGACTTACATCCATAACAGGGTCGGGTATAACTACCGCATGACGGAGCTCCAGTCAGCGATTGGGTTGAAAGAATTAGAGAAGTTCGATTCCTGGAACCTGCCCGCCAGGCAAAGAAACGGGTCTATCCTGATTGAGGAGCTGAGAGACTGTCCCCAGGTTTGGCAGTTGCCCATCCATAACGAGGAGGAGAAGACCAACGGTTTCTTCGTCTTTCCTGTCGTTCTGGATATCGACAAGATGAGCTGTGATATCGAACAGTTCAAGGAAGCCCTGGGAGCGGAAAAAGTTCCCGTATGGCGCTGTTTCTGGCCGCAAGGCTACAAGGAGAAAGTTTACCGGGAGCATCGGGGATTTGGGAAAGCAAAGTTTCCCTTTGAGTCAAAGGAGTACACCAATCCGGAGTCGGTCAAATATGAGGACAATTACTGCCCCAATGCTGCCTGGTTGGAAGAGAGGACCTTCATTACCCTCTGCCATCCCAGATTGGAAGAGGAGCACATGAGGCTGATTGGTAAAGCGATAAAGAAGGTTGCTCAAGCCTACGCTAAATAGGGATCCATTTATAACCCAACTTCCGCAGATCTCCCGTTCATAAACATTCACTACCGACGGAGAG
>JAJOKU010000119.1 GCA_021129695.1 candidate division NPL-UPA2 bacterium | reverse complement strand
CTTAAAACCCAACTTCCGCACTTCGCCAGTTTTCATCTGGCTCTCCGACGGAAGAGCTTGAAAAAGTGTCGGTAACACATTTTGATTTAGAAAAATGCCTCTCCGTCGGTAGTGAATGTTTATGAACGGGAGATCTGCGGAAGTTGGGTTAAAACCAAGAAAATTCGTCGCTTCGCTCCTCATGACTTTGATTAACGCAAGACTGTGAGTAAAAGCACACACTTTTGAGAACAGCCAAGTCAAAGAAAGACAAGCACTTAAATGAGAAATGCTCTATACTTTACTATACTTCAAGAAAACCCTTCCCCCTTCCACACATTTCACTGCCTGTGCCCATTGGGGTAACGGAACTGCCTGGCCTGGTAGATGAAGGCTTCCAGGCGGGTGCGGACATTGACTTGCTCCAGGCCATCGTAGACCATCGTTAGACAGGGAATGTTGTTGTGGTCTTCCCGGAACCTCTTCAAGACCGCACTGGTAATCGTTCCAGGCAGACAGGCGAAAGGCATGACATTTATAATTCCGGAGAGTCCCTTCTTAGCATAGTCAACTGACTTGCCCAGGCTGAGGGCGGCCTCTCCGAACCAGCGGGGAAGGTAGGGTTCAGCATTTCTCCAGATTTCATCCAAATCGGGCTCCTTCTCATTGAACAAGGCCCCTGACACAAGACCTGAGAAACGATGCTCCAGGTATCTCTGAAATTTATCCCTGAGTAAGGTGGTCAGATAAATAAGGTATTTTCTTTTCATTAAACTGTATAACTTGTTAACGCCATTTACATGGAAGATCCACTCAGCGAAAGGAGGAAGCCAGACTTCTCCGCCTAATCCTTCGATCTGACTCACCAGATTGTCATTACTAAACTTGTGGTTACGAACAAATATCTCCCCCACAATCCCAATTCTTGGTTTTTCTCCAATCCCCTCCGTCTTAATCCTCTGAAACGCCGCTCCGGCTTCTTTAAGAACCTGTCCCACCCTTTCTCTATTCCTTATCGCCCGGCAAACCCCATTCAAGTATTCCTGATAAACTCTCTCCGTCTCTCCTTCACTTACTTCATACGGTCTTCGCTCGCGCAACATCTTGTCCAGTAAGTCAACTGCCACTACTCCTTCCCAGGCGTAACGTAAAAAGCCTTTCCCGTGCATTTCTAAATCTTTATACAGATTCCCGGCCTGGTTGGGAGAGACGATGGGAACATCCTCAAATCCTAATTCATCAAGGACCATCCTCTGCAGCTTATGGTACTGACCGAACCGACAGGGGCCGTTGGCCGTGGGCATGAAGAAGGCCACCCTCTTCGGGTCAAATCCCGGGCTCTTGACCAACTTCACCATATCACCCATAGTGACAGTGCAGGGATAACACTCCTTACCGGAGGTAAATTTTCTTCCCCACTCTAAGGTCTGGGCATCGGATTCGGGAAAGACCTCAGCGGGGACGCCATTGGATTCAAAGGCCGCCTTCACGGCAAAGGCGTGGTCTCCCATCCAGGGAATGTAGATAGTTCTTCTTGATTTTTTGTTGAATAGCGGAACTTCTCTCTTTTTTTCCTCGACAATCCCCTTCACCTTAACATTATTTAAGCTATCCAGGAAAGCTTCGCATCTGGTTATGGCTCCCACATCGGCGCTGTGCTCATCTATCTCAATTTGAAGATATGGTTTGGGGCCCATCCTCTCCCGGAAGAACCTGATGATGAATGAATCCGGACCGCAGCCGAAGTTAGTTATATAGAGCGCCTGAAGCCGTTTATCTTTGCGAATGAGCTCAGCCGCACTTAAAATCTTCTGTCCATACCTCCAATACATATCGGGAAAGTTCTTAAAGAGGTCAACTGAATCCAGTGGAAGATAGTCCATGGGAATGGGAAGAGCACCCAAATCTCTTAGCTTCTTGGGAAGATTCAAATTTATTCCAGTATCGCATCCATTATAGGGTCGAGCCACAATGACTACTGCATATCCCGCTTGTCGTCCATCAAGCCCCTTGAGAATCTCTCTACCCCTCGCCTGGACTGCCTGGTAGAAATGAGCTTGAGCCTTGTCAGCGGCTGAGATAGCCCGCTCAACCAGCCGACGACTTTTTCCAAGAGACTTTCCTAATCTCTGAAGTGACGCCTTAGCTATCCTGGCGCCCCAGCCAAAGACTAATTCTGGGTCTATAATTTTAACTCCTCTTTCCACATCAATAGCTGACTTAATGAAATGGGGGATAGTCTGAACATAGGGGCAGTTGAAGCTCTGCTCTATACTGGGATTAGTTTGTTTCATATTGACAATGGTAGGGAGGAAGATATAATCAACCTTCCCCCGGTCTAAAAGATTCAGGACATGCCCATGGGCTACCTTTATCGGGAAACAGGTCTCAGCCACCACACTCTCCAGTCCCTGATGGACAATCTTCTTATTCGTCTTATCAGAGAAGACTACCTCAAAGCCCAGTTCACTGAAGAAAGCTTTCCATAGTGGATAAAGTTCGTGGAAGATCAAAGCTCGAGGAATACCAATTTTAGCCGATGCCGGGGGTGTGGATGTAGAGGGCTTATACGAACTGAGCAGCAGTTTCTCCCGTTCAGCGAACAGGTCCGGGATATCATCCCTTGCTTTCTTCTTATCAATGTTATACTTCTCGCATCTGCTGCCATAGTAGAGAGGTCTCTCCTTCTCAACTATTACTTCTCTTATCTCACAGTGATTAGTGCAGTCAGGACATTCAAACGAGCGCTGCTTATATTTGGCCCTAACTATAGTCTCAAATCCTTTAAAAGATGTTTTTCGTTTTTCGTTTTTCGTTTTTCGCTCCTCTCTAACACAGAGAGCCACTCCGATGGCTCCAGTCACATCGTTGTCAGGAGGAACAGTTACTTGCTTGCCAAGTACTTTCTCAAAGGCAGCCACCACTGCCTGATTGAGGGCTACCGCGCCCTGGAAGAAAATATTATTGCCTATTCTCTTCTGCCCTACTACCCTATTTAGATAATTCTCCACGATGGAATAGGCCAGGCCAGCTACCAGGTCCTCCTTCCCTACTCCACTCTGCTGATGAGAAAGGAGATTGGATTCCATAAATACAGTGCATCTTTCCCCCAGGCGAACCGGACATCTTCCCTGCAGGGCTAAATTTCCAAACTCTTCCTCTATCTTTATTCCCAGGCGCTCTGCCTGCTCTTCTAAGAACGAACCAGTTCCAGCGGCACAGACCTTATTCATTTCAAAGTCAACTACCGCTCCCCTGTCCAGGCTAATGAACTTTGAATCCTGACCTCCGATTTCAAAGATGGTATCCACAGTGGGGTCAATGGCGGCTGAGGCGGTGGCCTGAGCCGTTATCTCATTCTTGACCAGGTCTGCTCCCACGAAATCTCCGATTAGATATCGGCCTGAGCCAGTAGTTCCTACTCCCACTACATTGACCAATTCCCCCACTTCTTCCCCAATCTCCTTTATGCCCCTTCGGACTGCCTCCAATGGTCTTCCGGCAGTCATCAAATATCGTCTGACAATTACTCTGCCCTCTTCGTCTATAGCCACTACATTGGTGCTAATGGAGCCAACATCAATACCAAGGTAAACATCAATTCGCTCAGCGGGTTGAGTAGTTGGAAGGTCAGATAGTTGACTATTGAACTGACGGGCAGAAGGACTAACGGACTGGCTGAGGGGTGAAAGATGCCTGGGTCTATCCCTATCAGTTCTCAGATAGTTCTCCAAAGGTCCCAATCCCCTAAATTCTCCTCCCTTAGAACATTTCTCCCTTAAGACTAAAACGGCGCCAATGGCTCCCATGGAGGCATAATGTTTGGGGATAATCAACTCCCCTTCCCCAAGTTCCAACACATCCCGAAAAGCCCTGACCATTCCCCTGTTAGCCGCTACTCCCCCCTGGAAGATAATTGGCCTGGCAAACGCTTTCCCCTTCCCAATGTTTGATTTAAAATTGCGGGCCAGGGCATAGCAGAGCCCAGCGACAATATCATAATCAGGAGCCGCCTCCTGCTGAAGGTGAATCATGTCCGTCTTAGCAAAGACGCTACAGCGACCAGCGATACGAGGAGGATTTTTGGATTTGAGGGCTAAGTTTCCGAACTCCTCCTCAATGGACAGCCCAAGACGGCTGGCCTGCTGGTCTAAGAAGGAACCAGTTCCCGCGGCGCAGATGGTATTCATAGAGAAATCCTCAATAATTATTCGGCCCGAATCGGGCTTGAGGAGAATGAGCTTTGAGTCCTCGCCCCCTATATCGATTACTGTCCGGACTTCTGGATATAAATGCTCAACCGCCCTGGCCTGAGCCACAATCTCATTTATGAACTGCCCCCCCAAAAGCTCAGCCACTAACTTCCCTCCCGAACCGGTAACTGCTACCCGGCCAATTCTCTCCTGTGGATACCGGCCTTTGGCCAGTACTGCCTTACGGCACTGCCTGACGGCACTGCTTCGGCTGTGCTTAGGCTGTGTTTCACCGTACCGCTCAAAGATATTACCCAGAACCTCAAGGACAGTTCTAACCGGCTGTCCCTTCATTCTATTATAGTGCTCCTCAACTATAGCACCGGCCTTATTTAGGAGAACGGTATTCAAGCTGACCGAACCCACATCCAGCCCGATGTCCATTTGACTGTCTTCCTGTCTCATTCTGTTCATCACCTCATACTCTATAAGGTTTTTATTGCTCGCCGTTAGGCTGCCGGAAGGGGTCCAGCAGCAACAAGCTTTTTACGACGGGCATCAACAACAGCAGCAAAGCCTTCTAGTGTTCTTGAACCGAGAAGTTTCAGATCACCCTTTCGTCCAAACAAGACTTCATCAATGGTTTCAAATTCTCCGCATCGAAGAATAGCATATCCGACATCTCTGGTAATTCTTTCACCATTGGCCATTATGAATGGGACATCCTTCTTTTTCACCGCAATGGAAGTTTTCCTCAGTTCTTCTTCAGAAATCCATGTATATTCGGAACCAGAGTTGACCATCATTTTCTTTATAGCCGCGGACTTTCCTGATAAACGAGGGTTTTCAACAGTGCAGTCAACATAAAATATGCCCATAAAGATAATCCTCCTTTCTGCCCTGCCTAATTTGGCAATGCAATTTTAACCTCTAATCATCCATTATCTCCTCCTCTGTCCTGCTATTTTAACAGTCTCTTTCCCGCAAGTCAACTGTTTTTCGCCTCATGTCAAAATTATTTTAACATCCGACTGAACAACCTTCTCTGGGGAAATAAGTAGAGCGAGAAGATGACCGTGAGAAGACCGGTCAAGATGAAGGGAGAAGCATAGCCGGGGATATATTCGTTGAGAACCCCACTGACTATTGCTCCTAAGAATGTCCCTCCCATTCCCACCGTCTCCAGGAAGCCAAAGTTCCCTCCCATCCTCCTATTCGGGAAGATGGTGGAGATCATCACTGCCTGACTGAGAATAACAAAGGAATCACCAGTTGTATGGAGAAGCCTCAGCATGAGAGCTGAAAGATAGGAGTTAGCAAATACCAGGAGCCCCTGGCCAGCTCCAGAAAGAAATAGCCCTAATGATATCAGGATGATAACCCTCCTGTTTCGGTCAAAGAGGTAGCCGCAAATAAGGCTAAATATTCCCAGCCAGAGACCAACGAAGCAGAAGATCTGGCTAATCTCCTTTACCGTTAAGCCAACATCGTTGTCCAGAAATAGGTAAAGACTAGTTCTCTCCGCCCCGAAGTGAATTCCCATGATGAGGACGATGAAAATTAGGAGAAAGACTTCCTGACGCCTCAAATCTCCTCTATAATGCCTGATGGAAAATCTGAGTGGAGGGCTGTCCTTGAGAATAGTGCTCAGGATGAGAAGTAAGAACATTAATCCCGACCCGAAGATAAAGATACCTCGCCCGCCAAACTGCTCCACAATGAATCCACCGCTTAGAGGTCCCAAGCTAAATCCAAAGTGGGCGGAGAGAAGAAAAGCTCCAATCCTCTTTCCTTTCCCTTCCCGGCCAAGATGCTTATAGTAGAGTGAAAAGATGGATACCATGAAGAGCGTTGAGCCAAATCCAGCCGTTAGGAGAAAGAAAAATACTCCAGCAAACTCCTGAACAGAGTAGAGCCCGGCTAATGAACCGAGAAGCAGAAAGATACCTAACTGCATTAACCTCTTGGGAGAAAATCTGTCGGAGAGGAGCCCAAAGAAAGCTACCAACAGCAGTGTAGCTAAAGAGAAGATGGAGATTAAGATGCCAATGCGAGTATCGGAAATGCCAAGGTCCTTAAGATAGGGGGGGAGATAAAAGAAGACCATCCAGGAAGTAAAGTAGAAGATAAAGTTGCAGGAGGAAAAGCTAAGTAGGAGCTTTTTCGATTCTGTCATATCTTGCGCATAACCAATCCAGTGAGGAGCTTAGGGTAAAAGTAGGTAGCCTTTCCCGGCATTCTCTCTCCCGCCCGGGCAATTGCTTTTACCTGGTTTACTTTGGTTGGGTTAAGGAAGAAAGCTAACTGGTATTTTCCCTCTTTGACTAACTGGAAAGCTTCCTCAGCATCAATGAGGTAAGTTATTCTCTCCTCTTCCATCCTCTCTCCCTCAGCTAAAATATGGTCTAAGATGATTCGGTGGAGAATGGTCACATCTAATCTCTTCCATTCCCGGGACCGCTCTTCTTTCACCAGTTGATCAACAATAGTTTCATCTCTTAAAGTTAAAAGATGCAGCTTGGCTCCCTCGGACATTCCAAAGGCACAATTGCTTTCAGCCATTTTCTCTAAGGAAGAAAGCATTTTCCCTATCTGGTCCTCTCCTTTGTCAAGCTCAGTTATTTTAAAGAACTTATTTATCTGCGCCTTCAGCGCAGGTATATCTAAATCGGGCAGGTCCCGAATCAACCGATGGGTGGGCAGAATGGTTAATCCCTCATCTTCCATATTGGTTAAGTAGGCCATCAGATAGTTGTAAGGTTCGCTGCCAGTCGAGTGGGGAGAGCGCTGGCGCATCTCGTTGCGGAAAGCAAGGGCTGTCTCATAGCGATGATGCCCATCAGCTAAGTAGATTTCTTTATCGCTCATAATCTCCCTCAATCTTTTTAGTTTCTCGGGAGAAGATACTGGCCAAAGCCTATGTCTTTCCCCCTTCTCATCTTCCATATCAATAAGGGGCGATGCTTTCTCTTCAAGACCCGTTAGAGGTGCATCTCTAAACGGGGCAAACGGGCCAAGAAGAGCATCTACGGCTCCATCAGGATCAGAGTAAATAGTAAATATGGGACTTAAGTTTGCCAGGCAAGCTCTTAAAAGACGCAGACGGTCTTCCTTTGGCTTGGCCAGCGTCTCCTCGTGAGGAAGGACTCCATGGCCGAAATCCTTGAGCCTTAAAAGCGAGATAAAGCCCCGGCGAACTTTCCTCTTTCCTCGATAAGAATACGCCTGCACATAGACATAAATAGACTCTTCTTCATCTTCCTTTAATATCTCCTGCTTCAACCAATCCTGGAGGAAATTGGCGGCTCGACTATATCTATTATTCCTTTCATCATCACCCGGGAACTCCTTTCCCAGGATGAGGCGAATGACATTATAGCCATTCTTCTCATATAATCTATCCCTATCCTGAGAAGATATAACATCATAAGGAGGAGCGGTAACTACTTCAAGACTACCAACTTTATCCTTATTATATCTTATCCCTCTGAAAGGCAGGATTTCTGCCATAATTATTCTCAAATGGTTACAGGATGGAGAAATATCTTTTTATTTCGTGGGAGGTTACCTGGACCCGGTCTTCGTTCCACTCGTTCTTCTTATTATAGATGAAGCGAGTGAAGACATGGTCTCCCAGAGTGCGTCTGACCAGCTCGCTTCGCTCCGCCTCGGAGATGGCCTCAAAGAGGTTTACTGGTAGAGCCTCCAAGCCTATATCTTTTTTCTCTGATGCTTCCATCTTATAGATGTTTGGCTCCACTGGGTCCGGACACTTATAACCCTTCTCAATTCCCTCCAGTCCAGCCGCCAGCATGACCGCAAAGGCTAAATATGGATTGCAGGCAGGATCGGGACAGCGAAGCTCAGCTCGCATTGCCTCTTCCTTACCTGGCTTATCCAGGGGAACCCGAATAAGAGCAGTCCTATTCCTCTGGTCCCAGGAGATATAAACGGGAGCTTCAAATCCAGGGACTAATCTCTTGTAGGAATTGACCCATTGGGCTAAAATAGAGCATATTTCCCGGGCATGTTTCAACTGCCCGGCAATAAAGCCCTTGGCTATTTTCGATAGATGGTACTTGTCCTTGGGGTCGAAGAAGGCATTTTTACCATCCTTAAAGAGTGACTGGTGAGTATGCATGCCGCTTCCGCAGAGACCAAAGAGGGGTTTGGGCATGAAGGTGGCATAGATGCCACTGCGTTGGGCAATCTCCTTGACCACCATCCGATAAGTCATGGCCCTATCGGCCATGGTTAGAGCCTCAGCGAATTGTAGATCAATCTCATGTTGACTGGGGGCTACCTCGTGATGGTCGCATTCCACCGGGATGCCCATTGCTTCCAGTGTCTCCACCGTCTGTTTTCTCACATTATTGGCTAAATCGACAGCTGTTAAGTCAAAATATCCTCCCTCATCCAGAACCTCTGGACTATTAGAGTTCTTAAAGTAGAAGTATTCAAGCTCCGGACCTAAATAAAAAGTGAAACCGAGCTCGGAGGCGCGCTTAAGAGTCCTCTTCAACACATATCTGGGATCTCCCGGATAGGGACTTCTATCAGGGTTCAAGATATCGCAGAACATCCTTCCGGTGGAGCCTTCCCAGGGAAGAATCCGAAAGGTGGAGGGGTCGGGCATAGCGATGATGTCGCTTTCCTCCGCCTCAGCATATCCAGTTATGCTTGAGCCATCAAAGCCCTTCCCCGATTCCAAAGCTCCTTCCAATTCTCTCTCCGTTATGGTAAAGCTCTTCAGACTTCCCAGGATGTCAGCAAACCATAACTGGATGAACTTTACTCCCTTCTCCTTCACCAGCTTAATAACGTCTTTTTTCTCCATCTGTCTCCTCCTTATCTACATTTTCAGAAAATTAGCCAACAGTTGTTTCCCCGCCTTGGTCAGAATAGATTCTGGATGGAACTGCACACCCCAGAGGGGAAAACGGCCATGCTTTATCCCCATTATCTCCTTCTCTTTCGTCTCGGCCACGATCTGGAAGCAGCCGGGCAGGCTCTCCCTCTTCACAATTAAGGAATGGTAACGGGTAGCTACGAATGGATTCTCTAAACTTTGATAAATGGTCTTCCCGTTATGATGGATAAGCGAGGTCTTTCCGTGCATAAGTCGATCGGCTCTGACGATCTCTCCGCCAAAGCTGTTCGCAATACACTGATGACCGAGGCAGACTCCCAGTATAGGCACCTTACCCACAAATGTCTTTATCAGCTCATTGGAGATACCTGCTTGAGGAGGCCCACCTGGTCCGGGTGAGATAACTATTCTTTCTAACTTCATCCTCTTAATCTTCTCAATGCCAATCTTATCGTTACGATGGACACGGAGCTCTGCCCCCAGTTCTCCTAAATATTGGACTAAATTGTAAGTAAAAGAATCGTAGTTGTCAATGACAAGAATCATTATTTCTCTCTTCCAGCCTTCTTTCCCAGGCTCCCTCCTGGATGAAAGCGAGCAAAATCTTTTTTCTTAAAGCCCCTTTTGTCAAGAATAGCCATAGCCAGGGCGTCCCCCATAGCTAAAGCGGCGGTAGTGCTCGCCGTGGGAGCCAGTCCCAGAGGACAAGCCTCTTTCTCTACTCCAACATCCAGAATGACATCACTACCCTTAGCTATGGTAGAATTCACTTTCCCGGTAAGGGCAATTAGTTTAGCTCCTATCTCCTCAATAAAGGGAAGAAGTTCACTTATTTCCGCCGTCTCCCCGCTATTGGAAATGGCTAAGACTGTGTCGTCCTTGGTCACCATCCCCAAATCACCGTGTCTTCCTTCTACCGGGTGCAGAAACAGAGAGGGAGTTCCAGTGCTGGATAGGGTAGCGGCAATCTTTCGCCCAATGTGACCGGATTTCCCCACCCCGGTAACCACTACCCTTCCCTTGCTCTTGAGGATCATCTCTACTGCCTGAGAAAATCTCTCATCAATTCGGTCAAGGAGGGCGGCAACCGCTTCTGATTCTATTCGAATAACCTCCTTGGCTCGCTCAATGACCACTTAAGCAACCTCCTTAATAAGACCATATTCGGTAATAAGATGGCGAATTCTCCTCTCTTCTACTTCCTTAACAGGGGCGGTGCCCTCAACTACTCTACTGGAGCGGATGATTCCCATATATCTTAAGGCCGTCTTGATTATGGCCGGTGGGTTGAAACTGTAGGCTCCAAAGAAAACCTTCAATTTCTGCCCTATCTCCCACAAATGCCTGCAGTAGTCCGGGTCCTCCTTCTCAGGATCATGAGGGTTCAGGGACGAGCTTACCACCTCTCTCCAATCCTTCGGTAATATATTTGCCCCTGCCGCGACCACCCCCCCGGCCGCCGGGCTATTGAGGAAATTTGGTTCATGTCCATCATAAAACACAAAGCCTCTTCTTTCTCGAACCGCCCGCAGGTAGTTAAGGCTTCTGTGGGCCTCACCGCTGTGCTTCAGGCCAACTATTTGAGTGTTTCCGGACAAGCGTTTCACTATATTTGTCCTCAGATTCCTTCTCTTCAGATGCTTCTTAAGCATGGCGATTAAGTATGGATTGTTATATAAGATGAAGCCAAGTTCGGTCAGTTCTCCTAATTTCTGGTAGTGGTCGCACAATCCCCGATTGCTGTGGTACCAGAGGGGACAATCGAAGAGGAAGAGCGCCCCCTGGTAATTCAGCTCCTTTCTCATCCTCTCCACCTGGAGAATGTTCTCGGCTGTCTCCTCAGAGCTATTTCCAGTAATTCCCAAGAGGAGCACAGTTCTACCTCTCACTATCTCCATGGCTGACCTTATTAGCTTCAGTTTCCGCTCACTGTCAAGGAGAAATCCCTCCCCGGTAAAACTGGCCCCGGTGAGGAAGCCATGGACATGGTTTATAGTATAATTGATGAGACTTTTTAGGCTCTCTTTATCTATGTTTCCCTCACCATCTAACGGCGTTACCAGAACTGCAATTAAACCTTTTGGCGGAAGACTATTCATATTGCTCTCTCTAATATAGCATATACTTTTTAGCTGATTTAATAACTCCCTCTGTATTTATTTCAACCCTTTAGCCTACC
>JAJOKU010000085.1 GCA_021129695.1 candidate division NPL-UPA2 bacterium | reverse complement strand
TACTGTAACCCATTGATTATCAAATAGTTACAAAAAGGGTGCGTAACTCGTGTGACATAATAAACCTTTTACCGTCAGAGAAATAGGTTTTGTGAGTTATCAACCTTCTATTTTATGATATAATGAAAGCACTGATTTTGTAGGAAGCCTACCTAAGCAGGCCGAATAGCGAGTGTAGGAAGATATTAATTTTTCAAAGAACACCGACGATACAGCGTCGGGAAAATTTATCCCAAAGGGCGAAAAAGTTAATTTGTGCAACTACTGCTTCAATTAGATAATCCTTATTCATATCTACTGCCTCCTATTGTATTCTCCGTCGCCCACAATTTCGGACAACTCGTTCGTATCCGAACTAAGTTCCGATATCGCAGGTCTTATGAGTTTGCCTGCTTATGCCATTGATCGGTCAGTGAGCCACCTGGGGCTCGAACCCAGCACACCCGGCTTAAAAGGCCGGTACTCTACCAGATGAGTTAGTGGCTCATTAATTTCTTTAGGATGATGGTTTGCTCTCTCTTTGGTCCCACTGAAATGAGAGAAATTTCGGTATTCAACAACTCAGATATCCTTTCCAGATATCTCTTTGCCTTTTGAGGAAGATGTTCGTAGTCTTTGACTGAGGAGATATCCTCCTTCCACCCTTCCATCTCCTCGTAAACAGGTTCACATTGCTGGACGACTGGCAGTAGTGCGGGAAAATCTTCCAATATCTTTCCCTGGTGCTTGTATCCAATACATATCTTGATTTTCTCTAAGTTATCCAGCACATCCAGCTTGGTAATGGCCAGGCTGGAAAGTCCATTTACCCTAACGGCATGTCGGACAACGATAGCATCGAACCAGCCGCATCTTCTTGGCCTGCCGGTGGTAGCTCCATATTCTTTCCCGCGCAGCCTCATCTCCTCTTCAAATTCCGGGGAGAACTGGGTAGGGAAGGGCCCTTCCCCGACCCGAGTAGTATAGGCCTTGGCTACTCCCATAACCCTGTCTATCTTGGTTGGCCCAATCCCCAGCCCGGTGCAGACTGCTCCGGCAGTGGGATTGGATGCAGTAACATAGGGATACGTTCCAAAATCAATGTCCAGTAACGTCCCCTGGGCTCCCTCAAAGAGAACATTTTTTCCCTCATCAATGGCCTGATTGAGAAGCCGAGAGGTGTTAGTGATACAGCCTCTAATCTTTTCACCGTACGAGAGATACTCTTCCAGGATGCCTTCTTTGCTAATTCTCTGCCGATCGTAGAATTTCTCCAGCAGATAATTCTTCTCTTCCAGATTTATCTCTAATTTCTGCTGAAAGGTCTCTTTATTGAGGAGGTCAATCATGCGGATTCCCGCCCGGGCTGATTTATCGCTGTAGGTAGTGCCGATACCCCTACCGGTGGTTCCCAACCTTCCTCTACCCCTTCTCTTATCCATGATCTGGTCCAAGATTTTGTGATAGGGCATAGTCAAGTGAGCATTTTCGCTGATGAAGAGATTGCCCTCAGATTTCACTCCCTTATCCTTGAGGTAATCCATCTCCTCAATAAGGGCCTTAAGGTCAATGACCACTCCGTTTCCAATGACGCATTGCTTCCCCGGTCGCAATATTCCGGAGGGAATTAAATGGAAGATGAACTCCTTTTCCCCGACTACAACGGTATGTCCGGCATTAGCTCCTCCCTGAAAGCGGGCAATGATATCCGCTTTCTCGGCTAAGATATCAATTATCTTTCCCTTTCCCTCATCCCCCCATTGAGTGCCGACTACTACTAAATTGGACATAAGGACTCCTCAGGCAAGTGCTCTTATGATTGCCTCTCCCATCTCAGATGTCCCCACTGCTCCTGGATCATCCCCATGAGGCTTTAAATCATAAGTCACACTCTTACCTTCCTCGATGACTTTGGCCACGGCTGCCTCTAATCTCCGGGCGGCCTCCTCCTCGCCAATATGACGGAGCATCATCACCCCGGAGAGGATTATAGCGGTGGGATTAACTTTATTCATCCCCTTATACTTAGGGGCGCTACCGTGAGTTGGTTCGAAGATAGCTATTTCCTCACCGATGTTCGCTCCCGGTGAGACTCCCAGTCCACCCACCAGACCAGCACAGAGGTCAGAGATTATATCTCCATACAGGTTTGGTAAGACCAAAACATCATAAATTTCAGGTTTCTGCACAAGCTGCATACACATATTATCCACTATTCTGTCTTCAAATTCAATCCCTGGATAGTCATCGGCCACCTTTCGAGCCACTTCCAGGAACAATCCATCAGAGAATTTCATTATATTTGCCTTGTGGACAGCGGTAACTTTCCTTCGGCCATTTGCTCTTGCATAATCAAAGGCAAAGCGGACAATCCTCTTAGAGGCTCCCTCCGAGATGGGCTTAATGCTTATGCCTGAATCCTGTCTGATTCTATTTCCCTTTAACTTGTCAATTTCGTCTATCAAAGCGATGGTTCCCTTGGAGTCTTTTTCAAACTCAATCCCGGCATAAAGGTCCTCGGTGTTTTCCCTGATTACCATTAAATCTATGTCCGTATATTTCGACCTGACCCCGGGATAAGACTTGCAGGGCCGCACACAGGCGAACAGGTTCAGCTTCTTTCGGAGAGCTACATTTACACTTCTAAATCCAGTTCCCACCGGTGTAGTTATCGGGCCTTTCAAGGCTACCTTATTGCGCCTGATTGACTGAAGAACACTATCTGGGAGGGGAGTTCTATGCTCGTCGAAGACCTCTGCTCCCGCCCTTACTTCCTCCCAGTTGATTTTCACGTCAGTTGCCTCGATGCATCTGCGGGCCACTTCACTGATTTCTGGCCCCACCCCGTCCCCGGGAATAAGGGTAATTTTATGGCTCAAGCTTAAACCCACCTCGCTTTCGGAAATACTCTACCAGACCTCCTTCACTGATTATATCAATCATTACTTGCGGTAATGAGCTTATTTTCTCTTCCACTTCCTTAGTCTCGTTCCTGAGGGTACCTTTCTCGAGAGAAACCTCCAGGCAGTCTCCTTCTTCAATCCCATCAGTATCGCATTCAATTACCGGTAGTCCAACGTTGATGCAGTTGCGATAAAAGATGCGAGCGAAAGATTTGGCCACAACGGCGCAAATCTCAGATTCCTTAATGGCTAAGGGGGCCTGTTCACGGGAAGAACCACAGCCGAAGTTTCGCCCGGCTACAATGAAAGATTTTCCTGGTTTGATTTTTTGAGAGAAGGCTGGATCTATATCCTCCAGGAGGTGCTTAGCCAACTCCTTCATGTCCAGGGTAGAAAACTTATATTTCCCGGAGATGATAAGATCAGTATTAATGTCATCACCAAACTTGTAAGCTCTTCCGCGCAGCTTGTTCATAATACTGATTCCCCTCGCTCACAAAATCCAGATTTCAAATTATTTGTCGTTTGCGATCTGTCATCTGTCATCCTATCTTTTATGTATGGTTTTGACTTGTCATTGGAGCTCACGCCCATCAGTTATCTCTCCTTTTACCGCTGAAGCGGCCACTGTGGTGGGGGAGGCCAGGTAGATACTTGCATTGGGGTTCCCCATCCTCCCCTTAAAGTTCCGATTGGCGGTGGAGAGAACCACCTCTCCGTCAGCCGGCACTCCCGCATGCGTTCCCACACAGGGTCCACAACCTGGATTAAGGACGGCTGCTCCTGCTCTAATTAATAAGCCTATCACTCCCTCCTTCATTGCCTCCAAAGAGACCTGTCTGGAGGCCGGGACGACAATAAAACGAACTTCCGGATGAACCTCTCTTCCCTCCAGGAGCCGGGCGGCTATTCTAAGGTCTTCTAATCTTCCATTGGTACAGGTTCCCAGGAAAGCCTGGTCGATCCGGAGGCCGGCCACCTCAGATACCGGCACCACATTATCCACTCGATGTGGCTTAGCTACCTGCGGCTCTAAGGAGGAAAGGTCATACTCTAAGATATTTTCATAGTTAGCATCATCATCAGCCCTTACCGGTTGGGGGTGGGAAGCGGAAGGGTTATATTTCCTCATCCACTCCAGAGTCTTCTCATCAACATTCATTATCCCGCTCTCAGCACCCATCTCGGCAACCATATTACAGATAGTGAACCGAGCCTCCATGCTCAGATTATCTACAATGCTACCTTCAAATTCAATTGACTTATAGTTTGCTCCTTCTGCTCCTAACTGGCCAATCAGGTAGAGAATGACATCCTTAGAATAAACACCCGGGCTGAGTTTCCCATTCAAGATAACCTTGAGCGTCTCAGGAACCTTAAACCAGAGTCTACCCGAGATGAGCGAAGCGGCTAAGTCAGTGGAACCAACCCCGATGGAAAGACAGTTTAAAGCTCCATAAGTTGAGGTATGTGAATCTGCTCCCACGAGCAGCCCTCCCGCCGAGACAGGCAGACGCTCCACCATCACCTGATGGCAGATTCCTTCGGTGATGTCATAAAGGGGGAAGCCCTTCTCGCGAGAAAATTCTCTCATCAGGCGGTGCAGGGAAGAAACCCCCGGTTTTGAACTGGGAGAGTTATGGTCGATAACAAAGGCTACCTTATCTCTATGGAAGACTTCTTTGCCTCCCATCTTCCGAAAGGATTCAATGGCTAAGGGAGCGGTTCCATCCTGAGCGAAGGCAAAATCAACCTGAGCCACAACTATCTCCCCAGCCTGAGCCTCCTTCCCGCTGTGACTACCCAATATCTTCTCAGCGATGGTCTTTCCCAAGATAGCCCTCTACCGCGTTCGGGATATAGGACACCGGTGACCAGTGCACCAGATAAAAACTCTTACTCATGCTCTCATGCCCGGTGCTTCTCTATTCTCCGAATCATTAAAATTCTTATGCTTCAGGAGTATACCACATCCTCAATTGGAATTCCACAAAAATCGCTGGGATTTTTTTTGCACCAATGCGAATTTGCTCAGCAGTTATTTAGTGGGGAAAAGGGGTGGGTTATAGAGGGGTCTTAAGTGAGTGAAAATTAAAATTGCGGAATCGCTGACAAAGTAGTGTAGCCTTTATGGGCATGCCATATGGCTA
Source organism: candidate division NPL-UPA2 bacterium (assembly GCA_021129695.1). Taxonomy (GTDB): domain Bacteria; phylum NPL-UPA2; class NPL-UPA2; order NPL-UPA2; family JAGMAN01; genus JAGMAN01. The sequence goes on along the minus strand of JAJOKU010000085.1, from coordinate 6,219 downwards.
AATTTGCCCCGATAGCAAAACGCTACGAAAATCTATTCTAAATTTTCTTGAAGTATAGTAAAGTATAGAGCATTTTCTCATTTAAGTGCTTGTCTTTCTTTGACTTGGCTGTTCTCAAAAGTGTGTGCTTTTACTCACAGTCTTGCGTTAATCAAAGTCATGAGGAGCGAAGCGACGAATTTTCTTGCTGCTATCAGGATAATTCGCACCTACAATTTATGTTCCGTAAATTGTGTGCTCATTAGAGAATGTGGACAAGCCCCTACACTACATCAGTGAAACATATCACAACCTAAATCAGCAGCCATCAGCGCAGATGGCAGGCAACAAAATGGTTTTTCTCTTTTTCTTGCAGTTGGGGTTCTTCTTCTCTCGAGCATATCTCTTTTGCCAGCGGGCAGCGGGGATGAAATGAACACCCCGAGGGTGAATTTAAGGAACTCTGGATTTCTCCCGGGAGTCCTGTTTTTTGTTTTTTGATAACCCCGGGCTCCGGAATGGCTTCCAGCAGAATTTTCGTGTAAGGATGGAACGGGTTTTGGAAAAGCTCTTCTTTAACAGCCACTTCTACAAGTCGGCCCAGATACATTACGGCAATGCGATTGCTCATATGGGCTACTACTCTTAAGTCATGGGAGATAAAAAGATAGGCTAAGCTTAGCTCTTCCTGCAGCTCTTGTAAAAGATTTATTATCTGCGCCTGGATAGATACATCAAGGGCGGAAACCGGTTCATCACAGACGATGAACTTCGGTTTTAAGGCTAAGGCCCGGGCAATCCCAATTCTCTGCCTCATACCCCCGGAGAATTCATGAGGATACCGGTTTTTATGATGCCTGGCCAGTCCCACTTTTTCAAAAAGTTCCCCGACCATTTCTTCTCTTTTGCCCTTCGTCTCTGCCCGGCGGTGCACCGCTAAAGGTTCGCCGACAATAGAACCGGCGGTCATTCTCGGATTCAGGGATGAATAAGGGTCCTGGAAGATAACCTGCATGCGGGCCCGGAACTGGCGCAGTTCCTCGGGAGAAAGTTCATTTAATTTCGTTTCTTCAAAAAAGATTTCCCCGGCTGTGGGTTCTAAAAGTCTCAAGATAGTCCGGCCCAGGGTTGTCTTTCCGCAGCCCGATTCCCCTACCAGTCCTAAAGTCTCACCGGCATCAATAGAGAAACTAACTCCATCTACGGCTTTCACCCAACCTGACAGCCGGGAGAGCATGCCCCGCTCAACCGGAAAATGTTTTTTAAGATTTACTACCCTCAAGAGAGATTTTGTCACAGTCACTTATCCTTTTCCATCAGTTGGACTGAGCTTTTATCTCGCTGTGCCGCCAGCAGGCAGTCTTATGCCCCGGGGCAATTTCTGCCAAAGGGGGCTCTTTCTCCAGACAATAATCTTTAACAAAGAAACAGCGGGGATGAAATCTGCATCCTTTAACCGGAACCAGGGGGTTGGGAAGTTGCCCCGGAATGGCCGGCAGTCTTTTCTCGCCCCCGCCTATTTTCGGGATAGAGTTGAGCAGACCCAGCGTGTAGGGGTGATGAGGATTCCGGAAAATCTCCCCGGCCTGGGCACATTCAACAATCTTGGCCGCATACATTACCGCTATTCTATTAGCTACCTGACTGATAACGCCCAAATCGTGGGTTATGAAAAGTATAGCTAAACTGTGCTCATCTTGCAGTTTATTAAGAAGGGCAAGAATTCCTTGCTGGATGGTAACATCCAGGGCGGTGGTGGGTTCATCGGCGATGAGAAGTTTCGGCTGGCAGGATAGGGCCATAGCAATCATTACCCGCTGTTTCATGCCCCCGGAAAGCTGATGAGGATATTCATTCATCCGCTCCTCAGGGGAGGGAAGTTCTACCTTCCCAAACATCTCCCGGGTAATCTCCCGGGCCTCTTTTCTGCTCTTTCCCTGATGAAATATGATGGCTTCTTCAACCTGATGACCAACGGTAAAAATGGGATTAAGGGAAGTCATCGGTTCCTGGAAAATCATGGCTATTTCTTTGCCCCTTATTTTCTGGAGCTTTCTCTCCGGGAGCTGGGTGAGGTCCCTTCCTTGTAGGGTGATACTTCCCTGGGTAATCTTCCCTGGAGAGGGGAGGAGCCCCATTATGGAAAGAGCGGTGACGGTTTTGCCGCAGCCGGACTCACCCACAAGCCCGGAAGTCTCCCGGGAGAATATTTCCAGATCTAGACCATCTACGGCCTTGACCAGACCTTCGTTAGTGAAGAAATGGGTCTGCAAATTTTTTATTTCCAGCAAAGGTCCATTATTCTTGCTCTCGTCTCTCATCTTATCCTCAATTTTGGGTTCAGGGCCTCTCTCAACCCTTCGCCGAAGAGGTTGAAAGAGAGCACCGTGAGGAGTATGGCCGCCCCGGGCGAAAAGATAATCCAGGGGGCATCAAAGATGAATCTTCTGCCGACCGCAAGAATATTGCCCCAGGTAGCATGGGGAGGCGGCACCCCAAATCCTAAGAAGCTTAAAGCCGCCTCGGTAAGGATGGCCCCGGGAATCCCGATTATGGCTGCTACCAGAACCGGGGCCAGGGCATTGGGCATCATATGCTTAAATATTATCCGCCGGCGGGGAATGCCCAGGGCCTCAGCGGCGATAACAAAATCCTGGTTCTTTAAGGTGAAAAACTCCGCCCGCACAAAGCGCGCCGCCCCGGTCCAGCCGGTTATGCCAATGACGATCATAATCATCCATATATTTCCGGGAAGTATAGCTATGAGCGTCAGAATGAGGAAAAAGACCGGGAAACAGAGCATGATATCAATCAACCTGGCAATGACATCGTCAACGGTAACACCTTTTAAGAGCTTTACTTCGGCAAAATAGCCGGCTATGCCTCCTAAAATCATCCCGATAAACAGGGAAATTCCCACGGCCACAAAACCCACCGAAAGCGAGACCACGGCTCCCTGTAACATCCGGGCAAATACATCTCTCCCCAAATCATCCGTCCCTAAAATATAAATACCAAATCGGGGCCGGTTTTCTTCCGGGATAGTCCTATGGGGGCGGGAAAGAGGGGGCCTCAGCCTATCAGCCAACCTTACCGTCCGGGGATTGAAGAATGGCTCCCGGCCATAGGTGAGAAAAAGCCCGGTCAGGGCCGTTAAAAAAAAGAAGCCCAGCACCACCATCCCGGTCAGGGCCAGTTTATTTCTCTTAAATGTCCTCCAGAACTCTTGCCCTCTGGTCTGGTGAATTAAAGACAAATTCTCCGGCTGAGAGCCGGGAGAATTTACCATTTTTGCTTTCATAACCTTATCCTCGGGTCAACGAGCATATAGAGAATATCAGAGAGAAACGTCCCCATTAAGGTGAGCAGGGCGGCAATGAAATTCAGGGAAATTATTACCGGAAAATCCCGGGCCATAATAGCTTCATATCCTAACCTTCCCATGCCCGGCCAGGCGAATATATACTCAATGATTACCGAGCCGCCAATAAGAGCCGGAAGCACCAGACCAAACATAGTAATAAAAGGCATGAGGGCATTGCCCAGGGCGTGCTTGTAATAGACAGTATCCTCCGGAAGTCCCTTGGCTTTTGCTGTTCTTATATAGTCCTGGTTGATAATCTCCAACATCTGAGAGCGGACAAATCGGGAGAGAATAGCAATTCCCCCGGCGGCCCCTAAAATAGAGGGAAGAAGAAGATGCCAGAGACGATTATTCCAGCGGAAGGCCCAGGGGGCATCCTCTATCCCAAAAGTCGTCATTCCCATAACGGAGACATCGAACCTCTGCACCACAAATATAATCAAGAGGTAGGCCAGAAAGAAGGCCGGGAGGGCAATAAGGAGGTAGGCAAAAAATGTTGTTGCCCGGTCAAAGAAGCTTTCTCTTTTTAAGGCCGCCTTGATTCCCAGGGGAAAGGCTAAGAACCAGGTGAGAATGGTGCCCACCACAAACAGGGGCAGACTATTCAAAAATCTTTCCCAGATCTTCCCCAATACCGGCTGGCCATCTTTGAAAGAGCGGAGCTCACCCGTAAAAAGCCTCTTATAAAAAAGCGCATACTGGACGGGCAGGGGTTTATCCAGACCTAAAGCCTCCCGCAGTCTCTCTATGTCTTCATGGGTAAATTTCGGATTTAAGGGGCAAATCTCTGCCGGAGAGCCCGGGGCCAGATGGATAATGAGAAAGGCAATGACGGAGATGAGGAATAAGGTAATCACCCTTTGCCAGAGACTTCTTTTTAAGAAAGCAAGCATTTTACATCTCTTTCGTAAACACCGGCGCCTCCTCCAATTTTATCCAGCGGTTGAAGAAATAGCTGTAGTCGCCGGTTTTTGTGGGCCTGATTCTACTTATTATTTCCCGCTCCCCTTCTCTTTCTAGGATTACTATCCTTCTATCAAGAAGGACTGTCCATTTGCCGGCATAGAGGAAGGTATAGGGCTGGTCTTCATAGATTATTTCGTGTAAGCGGCGCGCATATTCAATCTGTCTTTCTCTATTGTATTCTTCCCTTATCTTGACGATGAGCTCATCGGCTAAGGGGTTATGATAACCGACAAAATTCAACCCCCGTTCCGCCTGGCTGGAATGCCATATCTGGTAAAGGTCAGGGTTTACTATCCCTAAGGACCACCCTAAAACCACGGCATCAAAATTTCTTTGATAGATATGCTTCTCTAAGAATACCGCCCACTCCACAATATCCACGTTTACCTTTATCCCTATTTCCCTCCAGGAATTCTGGGCAATAGTAGCAATAGCTTTTCTAGTCTCATTACCGGCATTGGTAATCAGGGTAAACTGGAATAACTGGCCCTCTCTTTCCAGCCAGCCCTCTTCGTTCCTTCTCCATCCCAATTCTTTTAGTATCCTGGCGGCCTTCCCGGGATTGTAGGGAATAGGTCTTAGGTCTCTATTGTAATAAGGGGATTGCCTGGCGAAAGGTCCGGTGGTCTGTTCTGCCTGTCCATAAAGTAGATGTTCTATTATCTGGGGAATATCCAGAGCCATGCTTAAGGCCTGTCTTACTCTTCTATCTTTAAAGAGTTCCCGACGCAGGTTCCAGCCAATATAAGTAAAACCGGCTGCCAGCCCCGAGAAACTTTGAAAACGTTCATCTTTCTCCAGCCGCGCTACCTGATGAGGTTGGGCGGCATAGGAATCTATGGCCCCGGCGTAAAACATCAGTTCCTGGGTAAGCAGGTCGGGCAGCACCCGATACACATACTGGTGAAAATTCGGCGCTCCTTCCCAGTAGTCTTCATTACGAATGAGTCTGATATACTGGTCTGACTTCCATTCTTTAAATTTGAAAGGGCCCAGGCCCACGGGATTTCTGTTGAAATTAGAGTCTCTTAAGGTAAATAGGGCCGGGTCCTTTCCTCTCTCCTCGGCCTCTTTTCTCAAGGCCTCTTTACCAAGAAGATGCTCCGGAATTATGCCTATCATCCAGGCATAGATAGCGGGCGAATAGAGCCGTTCGTAGGTAACTTTTATAGTGTAATCATCAATGATAGTTACTGATTTAACCGGCTCAAAATCCGGAATGCGGGGGGAACGATTAGCTGTTTCCATAATGGCTTCATAAGTGAACTTGACATCTCTGGCGGTAAAGGGCTTACCATCATGCCAGCGGACACCTCTTCTCAAATGGAAAAGGATAACGGGATGTTGAGTTATCTCCCCGGGGGGAATTTCGGGAAAGACGGCCCTCAGTTTCCCGGGGAATTCCGGGTCAACCTCAGGCAGGGTGATTTTTAATTTTCCTTCAGTCACCTCCAGGCTTTTTATATTCTCTAAAAATTCGTAATTCTTGCTGTTTGAGGCTATTTTTTTCTTTAACTTTAACCCCTCATCAGTTTCTATATGTATCTCGGCATAGATTTTCCAGGAGGTGGCTAATCTCCCGCGCAGGTTGAGGTCCTCATCCAGGTCCAGGAGCCCCTCGAAAATCTTGGCATTGATGGTGCCGCTGGCCGTATCTGCGGAAAGAATGGGATTCAGTATATGGGCATCACCGATACCGGCATTAATAAACTGCACTAACCGTTCCGGATTGCCCCGCCGTTGGTCATCAAATGTGGGCACCCAGAAATAGGATTGCAAGAGAAGGATGATTAAGAAAAGTGGCAGAATGAGCAGCAATCTTTTTATCCACATCAGCCTTTTACCTCCAGCACTAATTTAGCTGATTTAATAACTCCCTCTGTATTTATTTCAACCCTTTAGCCTACCGA
>JAJOKU010000086.1 GCA_021129695.1 candidate division NPL-UPA2 bacterium | reverse complement strand
AGAATGTGTCCCGACGATAAAAATATCCCAAAAGGGGTTAACTGTCAAACTTGCAATAAGGAGAAATATTGATGACAAATGGAATATCTTGGAGTAAAATGTAACAAATGGGTCAGGATGCTGGAGACAAATCTCTTTTTGATGGGTAAATGGAGGATTCCAGATAATTTTAAACCAGGCGTGTCCCCACAAGTGACACGTCTCCAAATTACACTAAAAAGGAGGTAACATGGCATATCAGCAAGGTGGTGGTAGATTCGACAGACGGCCGCGGGAAATGCACAAGGCGACTTGCGCAGACTGTAAGAAAGAATGCGAAGTGCCTTTTAAACCCAGCGGAGAGCGTCCAGTATACTGCAGGGAGTGCTTTTCAAAGCGCAAGGATGGCGGCCGTTAAAAGGTAGCGTCTTAGAGCTGTTAAAGACCACTGCAAAAAAAGAGGTGGGAAGATGCACACAGGGAAAATAAAGAAGTTGGTGCGTGATAGAGGATTTGGGTTTATTGCCGATACGGATGGCCAGGAGGTTTTTTTCATCAAACAGGTCTCGTAGAAGTAAGCTTCGATGCGCTGAATGAGGACCAAGAGGTAGAGTTTGAGGTTGAGAAATCGGAAAAGGGTCCGCGCGCTATAAACGTAAAGCTTGTCCAGCAGTAATAGTGCAGGTGTCGCAGCATCCAAACTCTTCTTTTGACGGTCTTGGGATTGCGGTGATCTTTCTCAAAACAGGGGGCCTCCAATAATCCGGCCAGATTGCTCCTCAGCTTGATAGGAGCTGCGGACAAAGGGGGCGGAAGCGACCTGAAGGAAGCCTAACTCCCTGGCCGCTTCTCTATATTCATCAAATGTTTCAGGAAGAATATATTCTTTCACGGGCAGGTGATTCTTAGAGGGAGCTAAGTATTGACCAATGGTTAAGAAGTCGCATCCTACCTCTCGCAAATGAGACATTACTTTTAGAACTTCTTCCCTGGTCTCGCCCAGGCCCACCATCAGGCCTGATTTGGTATATATTTTACCATTTAATTTCTTAACCATTCTCAAAAGTTCTAAGGACCTTCGGTAATCTGCCTGGGGCCTTACCTCAGGATAGAGGCGAAGCACTGTCTCTAAATTGTGATTAAAGATGTGAGGACGGTTCTCCACGGCTATCCTCAGACTCTCCCATGACCCCTGGAAATCAGGAGCAAGGATCTCAATGGTAATTTCTGGGAGGAGACGGCGCAGCTCAAAGATGGTTTCCTTAAACTGCCGGGCTCCTCCATCCCAAAGGTCATCACGGGTAACGGAGGTAATGACGGCGTGGGTTAACCTCAATCTAAGACAGCCCTGAGCTACCCTTTTAGGTTCATCCGGGTCAACGGGCAGAGGTTTTCCCTTCTCCACGGCACAGAATCGGCAGTTGCGGGTACACCTTTTACCTAAAATCATGAAGGTAGCCGTTCTCCGAGAGAAACATTCTCCTAAGTTGGGGCAGTGGGCACTCTCACAGACGGTGTTCAGGTTAAGGTCTCTTAATATAGTCTTGGTTTGACTAATGACTTCCCCGGCTGGCAACCTCTTCTTCAGCCAGGGAGCTAATCTTCCCGAAGCGTAGGAAGTTTTTTTCCTATGCCTTCCTGTCTGCCGACAGGTAGGAAGAGGGTTATTGGGGGAAGGAGCGAAGCGAGGAATCTTCTTGCCGTGCTCCATCTCTACCGTGAAGACATCCCCAAAGTGTTGAACCAGTCTCTCCTTCACCTCATGAAGATCAATTCCTTCGCTGCTTTCCTCTTTTAACTTAGTTAGTGAGGTTACTCCCTTATCTCTAATCCCGCAGGGACTTATCATAGAAAAATATTTCATATCTGGATTCACATTCAGACAGAATCCGTGGAAGCTTATCCAGTGACGGACTCCAATGCCGATGGAGGCAATCTTCTCATCACCGACCCATACACCAGTATATCCAGCCACTCTCCCAGCCTCCACTTCCCAGTCAGCTAACAGCCTGATTAAGACCTCCTCCAGACTACGAAGCAGAAGATGGACATCGCGCCCATGTTCGGTTAAGTCCAATATGGGGTAGCCCATGAGCTGGCCCGGCCCGTGATAGGTTATGTCCCCACCCCGATCTATTTCGTAGACAGGGATGCCAAGGGATTCTAAATATTCATTTGAAACATGGAGATTCTTTCTGCTTCCACTTCTACCGATAGTGAAGACAGAAGGATGTTCAACCAGGATTAAGGTATCGGGAACTTCCCGTCGAAATCTCTTCTCCATCAATTCCTTCTGTAAATCCCAGGCCTTTCGGTAATCAAGAGACCCAAGATCAAGAACACGACATTTCATTTTTACATCTTCTCAGGGGCAGAGATACCCAGCAAGTGCAGACCATTCTGTAAAGTTGTCCTCACTGCTTTTACCAGGATTAAACGAGCTGAGCTTAAGTTTCTATCCTCACCAATCACCCGGAATTTATTGTAGTAATTGTGTAGTCCGCCAGCCAGCTCCTGAAGATAGCTGGTCAGTCCATGTGGTTCCAGAGCCCGGGCACAGCCCTCTACCACCTCGGGAAACTGAGCTAAGGTCTTGATTATTTCCAGTTCTTCTTTCTCCTTCAGAAGGGATAAGTCCACTTCTCCCACTTTATTTACCTCAACCCCTCTCTCAGCCGCAAACTCAAGAATGCTGCAGATTCGGGCATGGGCATACTGGACATAATAGACAGGATTCTCCGTGGACTGACTTTTGGCTAAATTCAAATCAAAATTCAAATGGCTATTTGTGGTGCGCATTAAGAAGAAGAAACGAGCCGCATCTTTACCCACTTCATCCAGCACCTGGCGCAGAGTAATGAATTCACCGGCTCTGGTGGACATAGGCAGTTTCTCTTTCCCCCGGTAAAGGCTCACTAACTGCAAGATGATGACCCTGAGGCTCTCCTTTTCATGTCCAAGGGCTTCTATTGCCGCCTTGAGACGTCCCACATATCCGTGGTGGTCAGGACCTAAGATGTCAATAAGGCAGTGGAAACCCCTTTCATATTTATTTTGATGGTAGGCAATGTCAGGAGCAAGATAGGTTGGCTGGCCATCGCTCTTCTCTACCACCCTGTCTTTCTCATCACCGAAGCGTGATGAGCGAAACCAGAGAGCCCCTTCCTTCTCGTAAATATGCCCTTCCTTCTTCAATCTTTCCATGGTCTTCTTAAGCTGCCCGCTCTCGTAGAGGTCTTTCTCCTTAACCCAACCATCAAATTGGACGGCGAAATCCTCTAAATCCTTCTTTATTGATTCAAAGAGCTTCTCTTCAGCGAAGCGACGGAAAAATCCTAAGTCCTTCTTCACATCTTCGCATTCCCGGGCTATCTCTTGAGCAATATGAGTTATATAATTTCCTTTATAATCATCTTCCGGGAAGGTAGTTTCCTCACCCCGAAGCTGGTGGTAACGGGCCTGGACTGATTTCCCTAAAATATCCATCTGATGCCCTACATCATTGTAGTAGTACTCCCGATAGACCCGATAGCCAACCATCTGGAGGATGTTAGCAAGAGCATCTCCCACGGCCCCATGTCTACCATGAGCTGCGGTCAGGGGACCAGTGGGATTGGCACTGATGAACTCAATGAGCACCCTCTTTCCCTTCCCTGAATCTGACCGACCATAGTTAGCTCCTTCTTCCTCAATATCCCCGAGCACCGGGTAAAGAGCCTCTGGAGTAAGAAAGAAATTGATAAAGCCGGGACCAGCTACTTCTATCTGGCTAACAGTTGAAGACTGAGGAATATGTTTGACGATGACCTCAGCTACCCTCCTGGGAGAGAGCTTCACCTGGCTAGCCAGTTGGAGGGCGATACTGGTCGCTAAATCCCCATATTGTTTCTCGGAGGGGACCTCTAAATAAACGGGGGGGAGGTCACAAAGCGCCAGCTCCTCCTTCTCCCTGGCTCTATCTATTCCTTCCCTTATTAGTTCGGTAACTGCCTCCTTGACTTCCCTGGTCATCTTACTCTCTCTATCCTCTCAGCATCTGCCCATAACCGCTTTTCCCATCCCTATTATCTTGGAGTATCGGAATTTCAATAATTCCGATACGGATTGGGGTTGTTAAGGGGTGTAATCTGACACCCCTTAAGGGGTAACCGGCGAGTCCGAAGGACACGCCGCCATAGGGGGAACCCCTTGGAAGTATCGCCGAAGGCGATATCTTGCCGTATGTTTCTGATTTGTCAAAATTATTTTCCGCCCTTACTTCATGGTCTGCACATCCTGACCTCTCCCCAGGCCCCCATCCTCTCCCCAACGATAACGGCTACTCCTCTCAGACCATCCAGCCCTCTGGCCATCTCTAACCCCCGGGAAATGTCGTCTCCGTCTTTAATGACGTTACCGATAGCAGTGGCCGCTCCGTCAGCGAGGGCCGTAGAACCAGAGAGTGCGATAACGGCATCTGCCTTCCCGAAACTGAGAGAGTGGCCTACCCTCCCGGAGGAACAGCAGATGCCCAGCGGGGTATCTTCCGGTTCAATCTCCAGAGCGATCTTCCCGGTCAGAGGAGAGGAACCAGCATATATGCCAATGAGTCTGCGCCTTGAGGTCTTCAAGAAGATATCTCCTCCATTCTCGACTATTATTTCCGATGAGTATCTCAAGAGGTCCTTACCGACCAGCTCCGCTATTACTCCAGCCACAGTGGCCATCGGTCCCACTCCCGTCCTCCTGGCCGCTTGAGCCATCTCCATTACGATTGGGGGGGCATCCTCGCTGACCGGAAGCGGCTTTAGAGAATGGAGGAAGTGAGAGTTTTCCCTGATATAATCCTCGAGCACTCGACGATGTTTCAGAATCGACTGGGAGGCCTGAGCTATCAGATCAGATTCGGCTCTAATGTATAAGCCTGTTTCCCTCTCCACTACCTCGAAGCTAAGGAGGCCCTCATCTCTTATCCAGCTCCGATACTTCCTCACCTGGTACATCATCCCCAGTCCAAAGTCTTACTGTCTGGATCAAAGTTTATATAATCCATGCTTATAAATGTATTCCTCCACCTTTTCCGGTAACAAGTATTTAATGGTTCTTCCCTCCTTTATGCGGCTACGGATATCGGTGGAGGAAATATCCAGGTTAGGTATCTTTAGTAGGTAAATCTGTCTTGCGATTGCCTTATCGATCTTTGCCGTATGGAAGCCCGGTCTGGTAGCCACGACGAACTGGCAGAGCTTGAGTAACTCTTCTTTAGCCTTCCAGGTAAATATCTCTAATATGGCATCGGTTCCAGTAATGAAATAAAGCCTGGTATCCTTTCCATAGATATTAAGGAGCTCCTTAACTGTCTCTACCGAATAAGACTTACCAGGGCGCTGCAATTCCAGGTCAGAGACTGAGAAGAAGGTATTAGACTGGGTGGCTAAGACGGTCATCTGATAACGGTCTCGGGGAGGAGCGATATCGGGATGGTTCTTGTGGGGAGGGGAGGCAGAGGGAACAAAGATTACCTTCTCTAAATCAAACTTCTCTCTGACTTGAGCGGCCACTAACAAATGGCCATAATGAATGGGATTAAAAGTTCCTCCCAGTATGCCAATACGCATTTGGATTTTATTGTCTTACCTGGCCTTCTCCATAAATAATGTATTTATAGATGCACAGCTCCTCCAGGCCCATGGGACCACGAGCATGGATCTTCTCTGTGCTGATGCCTATCTCTGCCCCCAGGCCAAATTCCCCTCCATCGGTGAAACGGGTGGAAGCATTCACATAGACAGCGGCGGCATCTACCTCGTCCAGAAATCTCTTAGCCGCTCGATAATTCTCGGTGATGATAGCCTCTGAGTGACTGGACCCATATTTATGAATGTGCTCTATGGCCTCTTTCAGGCTGGGGACTACCTTTACCGAAAGTACTAAATCCAGGTACTCAGTCTTCCAGTCCTCCTCGGTAGCCTCCTTTATTTCGGGGACAATCTTTCTCACCTCTTGGCAGCCTTTCATCTCAACCCCGGCTTCCTGGAATTTTTTTATCATGGTGGGGAGAAAATCCCTGGCTATATCCTGGTGAACCAGGAGTGTCTCCATAGCATTACAGACTCCCGGTCGCTGGACCTTGGCGTTGAAGGAGACCTTCACAGCCATATCCAGATCTGCAGACTCGTCCACATAAGTGTGGCATATTCCTTTGTAATGTTTGATAACCGGAATAGTGGACTCTTCCACCACCGTTCGAATTAAACTCTCTCCCCCCCGGGGAATAATTAGGTCAATGAAGTCATTTAGCTTGAGCAGTTCTCTTACCGCTTCCCGATCGGTGGTTTTAATTAGCTGGATAGCCGCTTGCGGAACTCCAGCTCGGGAAGCTTCCTCCGATAAGACCCGGGCAATGGCTAAATTGGAATGAATTGCCTCTGAACCGCCTCTCAGGATAATGGCATTTCCTGCCTTGAGCGAAAGTCCGCTTGAATCAGCAGTAACATTTGGCCTGGCCTCATAGATAAGGGCAATCACTCCGATGGGCACCCGCCTCTTCCCAATCTCCAGGCCATTGGGCCGTCTCCACATCTTAATGGTCTCGCCCACTGGGTCCGGAAGAGCGGCTACTTCCTCCAAACCACTTGCCATGCTTTCTATTCGAGATGAATTTAGAAGCAGTCGGTCCACTAAAGCCTTAGGAAGATTCTTCTCCTTAGCACCTTTCACATCCTTTTCGTTCTCAGTGAGAATGGCTTTTTCGCTTTTCCTCAAGCCCTTGGCCATAGACAGTAGGGCCCGGTTCTTGGTCTCTGTCGAGGCATGGGCTAACCGTCTAGCGGCCTGCCTGGCCCCCTGAGCCACAGCCAAAATTTCATCTTTGAGATTCATTGTGTCACCCACTTAAGCTTCGGCCTTAGCCCCGAGCGGATTTTTTCTTGCCGCTGTTACTTAAGAGGCATAAGCGGCAAGAAAACCCTCGGAGGCACGCTCCCAAGAAAGACTATGTCTATTATGATCATCACACTCGCATGGAGCGCCCCGAGGAATTCGGAGAATTCCCGGGACTAAGTGCCCGAAATCTCTTGAGAGATTTCAGGGTGTGCCGAGAATGAGCGAGGGGCTATGCCGAAGCTAAAGTATCACTAAATTATCCCGATGGACCACTTCATCGTAAGGCTTATAACCAAGAATGGACTGGATGTCCTTGGTCTTTACTCCCTTTATCTCATCTACTTCCTCCCCGGAATAGTTGCTCAGTCCCCGGGCAAACTCCCGGTCATTGCCGTCAATAATGCTTACTACATCTCCTCCGCTAAATTTTCCTTTCACCCTGACAATGCCGCTGGGAAGCAGGCTCTTTCCCTTAAGCTTCAAAGCCTCTTTAGCTCCCTGGTCAATGAATATTCTGCCCTGTCGAGGGAGCGTGAAAGCAATCCACCTCTTACGGCTGGCTATCTTCTCTCCCTTAGGCAGGAACAAGGTTCCTACCTCTTCTCCACCTAAAATCCTTTGAATTACTTGGGAAGTATTACCATTGGCGATGACCATTGACAGCCCTGAGCCAGTAACCATCTTGGCCGCCTGCAGCTTGGTGTACATCCCCCCGGTAGAGGCAGGCAGGCCCGCTCCCCCAGCTAACTCTTCCATCCTGGAATCAATTCCCTCAACCACCGGGATCAGTCTTGCTTCCCTCTTCTTATGGGGGTCAGCGGTATATAATCCATCAATGTCTGAGAGGAGGATAAGTAGATCTGCCTCAATGAGGTTGGTGACCAAAGCTGACAGGGTATCGTTATCGCCAAATTTAATCTCCTCCACGGCCACCGAATCGTTCTCATTGATGATGGGGATGACCTTGAATTTGAGTAGAGTCATCAAGGTATGGCGGGCATTCAGATAGCGTCTTCTGTCATTGAAGTCATCCTGAGTGAGCAGTATCTGAGCAACCAGGTAATCCCTCTTCTGGAAGAGCTGTTCATAGAGGTGCATAAGGCGACTCTGACCAACAGCGGCCGCGGCCTGCTTTTGAGGAATAGTCTTCGGTCTTGCTTTCAGTCCCAGCTCCTTCATCCCGGCCCCAATGGCGCCAGAGGTTACCAGGATGACCTCTACCCGGGAGCGGAGTAAGGCGGCTACCTCATCTACCAGCTTCTCCATTCTACCAAAATTTAGCCCACCCGTGGGAGAGCCGATGAGGGCTGTTCCCACCTTTATCACCACTCGCCTGACATCCTTTAATATATTCTTTCTGTCCACCGTCTTTTGGTCACCTTTACACCACTTCAGCGTAGACACTGACCTGCTTTGCTCTCTTCCCCACTCGCTCGAAACGAACGAATCCCTCCCGAAGTGCAAAGAGAGTATCGTCCTTCCCTCGACCAACATTACGGCCTGGTCTCAATTTCGTTCCCCGCTGTCTGGCCAAGATGCTGCCGGCTGAGACAAACTGACCTCCGAAACGCTTCACCCCCAACCGTTGAGCTTGACTATCTCGCCCGTTCCTTGAACTTCCCATTCCTTTCTTATGAGCCATCTCTAATCACCCCCTTGAATCTCCACGATTCTCAATTCAGTAAATAGCTGACGATGTCCGAGCTTTCTACTAGAGTCCTTCCTCCGGCGGTATGTGAAGACAATGGTCTTCCTGCCTTTCCCTTGTCGGACTACTTCTGCGATTACCTTTGCCTGCTCTATCTTGGGTCGGCCAACAGTAACTTCTCCCTGCCCGGCAACCAAAAGGACATCATTAAACTCCATCTTCTGCCCCACTTCCCCGTTGAGCTTCTCAACCTTAATCAGATCGCCTTCTGAGACCCGATGCTGTTCGCCGCCGATTTCAACAATAGCATACATTGACAAACCTCGCTTCAGGAGAATAATATCATAGAACTTACTCTGTGTCAAGCTCCTCCCCCATCCTGGAGAGAAACTTAACCTCCTCTAAATGCAGATCCCTGTCCTCCTCAATCACCACTTGCTTTCGGAACTGCCTCTCTAATTTAGAGATACTTTCCTTGGCTTCATTTAGAAGATGCATAGCAACCTGTGGATGGGCCTTAAGGACTATTTCCTTCTCTGCCGACCGGGAAGAGAGCCTGCGCAGCTTCCTTTGGGCATCGATGCTGATAGTAACTACGGACTTAACTAATCCTCGGCCTTGACAGTAGGGGCAGGACTGGCATAAGGTTCTGGATAAATTTTCCCTTATTCTCTGCCTTGTCATCTCCACTAACCCTGATGGGCTATACTGGAGAATTTCTGTTTTCGAGCGGTCACGCTTGAGAGCTTCCTCCAGTCTTCTCAAGATCTTCTTCCTGTTCTTCTGCAATTCCATGTCAATGAAATCAATGATAATAATTCCACCCAGGTCCCGGAGGCGTAACTGCCTGGCAATTGCAGAGGCAGCCTCCAGATTTATCCGAAGAGCCGTCTCCTCCAAACTCTCCCGGCCAACATATCTTCCCGTATTCACGTCAATAGTTGTGGCCGCCGTTCCTTCCTCAATGACCAGATTCCCTCCGCTCTTTAACCAGACTTTGCTTTCCAGCGCCGCTTCTATTTCTTTCTCCAAACCATAAGAAGTAAACAGTGGCTCCTTACCCCTATAGGTCTCCACCCTCGGCCTTAAATCGGGGAGGAAAGTCTTTAAGAATCCCTTCAGGGCAGCCCCCTCCTCCTTAGAGTCAATCACCACTCTATTAATGTCGGAGTAAAAAAAATCCCTGGCTACCCGGCAGATCAACCCTAATTCCTCATGAATAAGCTTCGGGGCTCGGCATCTCCGGGCTATCTTTTCTATTCTGCGCCAAAGATGGGTCAAATACCTGATATCGGCAAGAAATTCTTTTTTTCCTTTTCCCTCACCGGCAGTGCGGAGAATGAGACCCATACCGGCCGGACGCAGCCTCTGGAGGAGCTTCCTCAGCCTTTCCCGCTCCTTCTCATCAGTAATCCTCCGAGAAACTCCGATGTGCTCCACCGTTGGCATAAGGACCAGGAATCTACCCGGTAGACTTATGTGGGAGGAAATGCGGGCCCCCTTCGTTCCCATTGGCTCCTTAACTACCTGCACCAATATCTCCTGTCCTTTCTTCAATATATTTTCTATGGAGGGGGAGGGACGAGCTCTCTTGCCGGACTCTAATTTGCTGGCTTCTTCCTCCCCGTAAGTGGCTACCCGTTCGCTACGCTCAGGGCGGGCTTCTCGCCGTCCCGAGTCAACCGAGGGGTTGCCTACCTGGTTGTCCCGAGCGAAGCGAGGGGCTACCATCTCCTCGAAGATGTCCACCTCCTTAGCCACATCGGAGACATATAAGAACCCGCTTTTCTCCAGGCCGATATCAACGAAGGCCGCCTCCATACCTGGCAAGATACTCTCCACCCTTCCCTTATAGATATTGCTCGCAATTCCTCTGCGCCCCTTGCGCTCAACGAAAAATTCCTGTAGGACCTTATCCTCAAGAAGAGCTGCCCTTACTTCGCTCTCATCCACACTAATCACTACTTCCTTATACATACAAATTCTCCATTTGTCATATGAAGTTCTGACATTAGTCCAGAACTGAATCTCTCATCGGTGAAATCAGCTTTCCGTTCTTCTGCATGAATATCCCTGCCCTTTCTATGTCTAAGAAACCCAACTCCAATTCCTCTACTTTTAGGAGCAATCTTACTACCTCCTCTGGCCTTGTTCCTGCCTTTAGGGACATCTTCAGAGATAAAGGTGAGGGACTTTCCAACTCCAGACTCAGTATGAGAGGACGAAGGTTGATTTTCTTAACCTCTTTATTTCTGACCCGCTCGATAGGGATCTCCTCCCGTCTTAAAAGCTTCTCTATCCGCTCTCTCAATTCTTCAGGGCTAAGAGCTAATAGCTCGCCCCTTATAGCTATCTTATAAGTGGCTACATCCACAGTGGCAGTTAGCGATTTAGACTTCAAGGGAATCTTCCTCACATCTAAAATCTCTAACCCGGGCGGTAGCTTCTCATTCAGGCGAGCTTTAAATTGGTCCACATCTATTGCCTCCTCCAGAACCACATCGGCAAATTCACTGCAACTGCGCATTCCCAGGGGAAGGGCTGGGCCAAAGCTAATCCGAGGACGGGGACTAAATCCATGAGAATGAGCCACCGGTAAATCTGCTCTGCGCAGGGCTTGAGTCAAGGTTTTGGTCAAATTTAGATGGGAAATAAACCTTACTTCCTCCCCCTTTCTGAATCTCATTCTTACTTTCTGCCTCTCCATCGCTATGTCGCACAAGAAACTTTGTCCGCCAACGAAGTTGGCGAACTTAGAACTCATTCCTTGCGAAGTTTCACCGCAAAGCAGCGCAAAGCAGTGCCGATTCTCAGGCAGTGCCG
>JAJOKU010000080.1 GCA_021129695.1 candidate division NPL-UPA2 bacterium | reverse complement strand
TCAGGTTTTGACTTTTCAAAATTCGCTTTTGGCCCAGGCGTCCGAAAGTCCTGTACCGATATAACCACTGGTTCCTTAAGACTTCCTCTAATCACCTTTGTGCTTTTGAGCACCGCGTCTTATTTAATGTACCACAGCTTAACCAGAAGGTCAAGACCTGAGCATAAGAAGGGCCATCATACGACCGGTGGGGGAGCCATCCCGGCGCTCGGAAAAGAAAATGTCACTGTGGCAACTGGTGCAAATCTCGGAGTTAACGATGTTCTCATCTTTGACACCCTCACTGAGTAACTCCTCCCGGTTAGCCTCCCAGAGATTTAACCTCCGGCCATCAGAAAAACGATGATGGAAAAGGCTAAGCACTTCTTCTCCCACCTGGTAGCAGCAGGGGCCGATGGAAGGCCCTAAAGTGACCAGGAGATCCTCTGGTCTTGTCCCATATGCAGTCTTCATCTGGCTGACCACCTTCCCGGCTGCATTGGCCAGCGTCCCTCTCCAGCCGGCATGGGCCAGGCCGATAGCCCTTTTGACCGGGTCGAGGAAGAAAAGAGGAACACAGTCTGCTGTGAAGAGGACTAAAGGAACCGCAGACACATTGCTGACTGAGCCATCCACCTTAGGAATGGCCCCTTCCTGGCTCAAAGCTCCCCTTCCTTCATCCTCCCGGCCGACAGTGCTCACCTCAGCTTGGTGAACCTGCTCCCCGGCGGTCAAACAGAGAAAGTTCACCCCTAAAATATGACACACCTGCCTTCTGTTCTTGAGAATCTCCTCCCGGGGCCGTCTCCCGAACCCGAGGTCGGGTGGGCGTGAGGTAAAGGCGTGGACGACAAGGCCGGTCCCCTCAAGCTGGGGAAAGACGAGGTATCTTATTCCTTCTCTCTCCTTCCAAGAAATCTTTTCTGCTTCCATTTCCTCCTCCACTTCCAAAGCATTAACCATTTTACCCATCCCTATTTCATCACCTAACACATCAGGTGCGAAGGCTCGGTTTTAAGCAGGACGTTTTTATGCCCGAGCGGGCATGGTCCCCCGCTGCTTCGGTTTGCTTCGCTTTGCGAAGCAAAGCGGCGGGGGGAGCGAGGGCAGAAAACTGAGCGTAGCCACACCTCGCCGGGGTGTGGCAAGCGATCCTGCGTAAACCGAGACTGAGCAAACATTTATTTCCCCCACCTGATAAATGTGGGAATATCTAAATCATCGTTCAAGGATGGTTCCTCAATAAATCCTTCCGGGACGCTTACCCTCTTGCGCCTCTTCCTCTTGAAGAGGGTAGACCTTGACTGCGCCGCGGCCTCCACCCGGGGCAACCCTGCGGGGCTGTCCAGTTTAAGGCTGAGCTGTTCCCCGGGGCCATCTCTAAGGCCGGTAGCCAAAACCGTTACCTTCATCTGGTCCTTTAAAGATTGGTCAATGACTGCCCCAAAGATGATATTGGCATTAGCGTCAACCATTTCGTAAATAGCGGCTGTTACCTCATCTACATCCTTCAGTCTGAGATCGCCTCCACCGGTAATATTAATTAATACTCCTTTAGCTCCGGCTACATCTGCTTTCTCCAGGAGTGGACAGGTAATGGCAGACTGGGTTGCGTCCCTGGCCCGATCTACTCCCCTTCCAAAACCCACTCCCAACAGCGTCCCTCCCGCTTCAGCGATGATGGTTCTCACATCAGCTAAGTCTAAATTTATTAACCCGGGAACGGTGATGAGGTCTGAAATGGCTTTAATCCCCTGAAGGAGAATGTTATCGGCCATCTTGAAAGCATCTACGAAGGAGATCTCACTCCCGGCCAGGCTGAAGAGCTTCTGATTAGGAATGCAGATAAGGGCATTAACCTTATCCTCCAATTCCTTCAGGCCAGATTCTGCCCGGAGGCTACGCTTTCGCCCTTCAAAAAGGAAAGGCCTGGTAACCACGGCTACCGTCAATGCCCCCACTTCCTCAGCCACCTCAGCAATTACCGGGCTAGCTCCCGTTCCGGTTCCTCCCCCTAATCCAGCGGTAATGAAGACTAAATCTGCCCCGGCTAAAGTGCTGGCAATCTCTTCCCGACTCTCCGTAGCCGCTTTACGTCCAATCTCTGGATTCGCTCCTGAACCCAGGCCTTTGGTTAACCTTTGACCAATCTGTATCTTCTGAGGAGAGATGCTCTTCCTTAGTGCTTGAGTATCAGTGTTGACAGCAATAAGGTCAATACCATTAAGCCCATCCTCCACCATATGGTCAACGGCATTTGACCCTCCTCCTCCTACTCCAATAACCTTTATATCAGCCTCATAGTCTAATTCATCCTCAAAGTCTAACATTTTCTTTCTCCTTTAAAAGAATTCCCCTAACCATTCCTTCATCCTGAGGGCTACCTGGCTGAAGAGGTTTCGCCCCTTAAAGGGAGCCATCTTCTTCCCTTGTCGGTAAGTTAGACCGTAGTGGACCAGTCCTACTGCGGTGGCATAGATGGGACTATCCTTACCTTTCCCCAGACCTCTTACCCTCCCATTGGGTCTTCCAAGCCTGACCGGCAGGCGCAATATCCGCTCAGCCATCTCCGGGAGACCGCGAAGCAGTGAAGCCCCTCCGGTTAAGACCACTCCCGCTGAGATGGAGTGGGCCAGACCAGTCCTATCTATGTCAGAGCTGACCAGGCTAAATAGCTCTTCTATTCTTGGCTCAATGACTTCACAGAGCTGGGAGAGGGAGACCTTGCCTCCTCGTCTGCCTCCCACCCCCGGATAGCGGAAAAACTCCTCCCTCTTAATTAAGGAGGCAGTTGCACAGCCATAAGCTTTTTTCACTTCTTCTGCCTGCTGAGGAGAAGTGCGTAGCCCAACTGAAATGTCATTAGTCACATGGTCTCCTCCCAAAGATAAGACCTCACTGTGCCGAATACTACTCTGGGAGAAGATGACCATATCGGTAGTTCCTCCACCAATATCAATGAGAACCACACCCGAGCGCTTCTCTTCAGGTGAGAGCACGGCTTCTGCTGAGGCCAGGGGCCCGAGGACGATGTCCTCTACCTCAAAACCAGCCCAGTTCACCGACTTAATGATATTCTGGGCAGAAGTGACCGCTCCTGTGACGATATGAACCTCTGCCTCCAGACGGTTGGCCGACATCCCTATGGGATTCTTCACCCCGTCCTGGTCATCAACGGTGAACTCCTGAGGAATGACATGGATGACCTCCTGGTCCAGAGGAATAGCTACTGCTTTGGTGGCATTGATCACCCTTTCCACATCTTTACGACTAACTTCCCGTGAACTTCGGGAGATACCCACCACCCCCCGGCTGTTAAAGCCCCTGATGTGCCCTCCCGCTATTCCGGTGAAGACTCTGGACACCTCCACTCCCGCCTCCTCTTCTGCTTTCTCAATAGCTCTTTCTACTGAATCAATGGTGCTCTCTAAATTTATCACTACTCCTTTCCGAAGACCCTTGGAAGGAGCAACTCCAGTTCCCACTATCTCTGCCTCTCCATCCCCGTCCCGACGGCCGACCATAGCACAAATCTTGGTGGTGCCAATGTCCAACCCAACCACAAATTCCTGCTTCTTCATTATTTAAGCTTCACCACTGGTCTGGTAAACCTCAAATCTATATATTCTGCTTCCTCTTTCCTCTCAGCCAGATCAGATAGGATAAGTTTTAACTCTTTCACCTTTCTCTCTTTATCCCACATCTTTTTAGAATACCCTGCCGCTTGAGATGTGCTCCGCAGAAAGGTGCCGGATTTACTTAGCTCTCCCAATAAGACACTTGTTTCCCTGTATCTTAGAACTGGCCCCTGCGGTTGGAGATCCACTTCAGAAATTTTTAGATCGGATGAGGTGAGTGTCTCTAACAGATCCAAAACGAGCGTCAGTTCTGGCCACTGAAGCTTCTCTCCCACTTTCACTTCATACATTCCGCCTGCTGTCGGGTGCGGCTTCACTCCGGTAATGAGAGGAAGAGAACGAGAGAGAGGATTAGCCTGCCCAGGGCGGGGCAACACAACTCCCTCCCCATCAATTGGATAGATTCCCCCGGCGCTTTCAAAGAGGGCCACTGCTTCACGCTCTACAATATCAACTGTGACCGCATTGGGAAAGCCTCGTGAGACCAAAGCCTCTCTAACCTTAGGGTGCCTTTCCAGACGCTCCTGGACTTTCTTTAAATTGATCTGGAATATATTCTCACCCAACTTGATATTGGCTAAGTTCTCTAAAACCCCCTGCTCAAGATAGGTAGCTCCCTTAAAATTTACTTCCTTAATCTGGAAGATAGGGGAGCTGCGAAGGAAATCCTCCACCTTTTTCCCGGCTAAAGCAAGTCCAACTATAAAGGAAAGGATTAAAGTCAGTCTTCCTAAACCTTTAAAGAGCTTCTTCCTTCTCTCTCTTCTGCGCTCCCTGAGCTTCTTCCTCTGCTTTATCCGACCATTTCTGATCATCTTACCTTCCCCTCAAGGCAATCTCGATTAGCTTGCGGCAGAGCTCGGGGAAACTCACCCCCGTGGCCTGAGCCGCCCTCGGCAGAAGGCTGACGGAGGTTAGCCCTGGGATAGTATTCACTTCAAATACATAAGGTCTTCCCTCCCGGCTCACCTTCATATCCACCCGGGACATACCCCGACAGCCTAAGGCTCGATGGGCTTGCAGAGCAATTTTTTGAGTTCTGCTATAGAGTTCCTTCGTAAGAGGAGCTGGCACCTTGAACTCGGTTAATCCGTTTGTATACTTGGCCTGGAAATCAAAAAATTCGTGCTTAGGAACGATTTCAATAACAGGTAAGGCTGAGCCATTCAAAATACTAACGGTTACCTCCCTTCCATCTATATACTCTTCCACTAAAATTTTATCATCGTACTGAAAAGCCTTATCCAATGCCGGCAGGAAATCTTCTTCCTTCTTAACAACTGATACCCCAATGGTTGACCCTTCTCGGGCTGGCTTGATGACTACGGGAATCTTTATGGTCGAATGGCAGGGAAGTTGACAGATGACGAGCTCTCCCTCCTCCTCTTTCTTCAAGACGTAGAAATCTGGCGTGGGTATCTTATCCCTTAAGAAAACTTCTTTGGAGGCAACCTTATCTATGGCCATGCGGCTAGCCTCCACTCCGGAGCCAGTATAAGGAATGGCCAAGGATTCTAACAGGTCTTGCATGGTCCCATCTTCCCCATATCTTCCGTGAAGGGCGATAAAGGCTACCTCCACCCTTTTCTCTTTCAACTTCTCCTCTATATCCTTATCCACATCAATAGCCACCACATTTAGACCACTTCGCCGGAGAGCTTCCTCCACCGCTCTTCCCGACTTGAATGAGATCTCCCTCTCGCTGGAAGGCCCACCCATAAGCACGGCAATCTTTTTCTGAGCTATTTGATTCGCCTTCGGCATCTACTCTCCAATAATCTCAATCTCTGGTTCCAGCCTTATCCCCATCTTCCTGAGGACTTCTTCTCTGACTGTCTCCACGAGACTAATTACTTCTTCTGCTTTAGCTTCCCCCCGGTTGATGATGAAGTTGGCATGTTTGGTGGAGATCTGGGCATCTCCTATCCTCCTGCCCTTTAAGTTAGCTTTATCAATCAATTCTCCCGCTGAAACGTCAGATGGATTCTTAAAGATACACCCGGCGCTGGGCTGGTCGAGAGGCTGAGCTTCTCTTCTTTTACTTAAATAATCCTTTATCAAATTATCAATCTCATTCTTATCTTTCTTCTTTAGCTTCATCTCCACCTCTAAAACCACTTCCTCTTTCCCCAGGTTGCTTCTGCGATACCCAAACCGAAGGGCATCCTTCTTTAGAAGAGAAACTCCATTGCTTGTATTGAGAACCTTTACCGAATGGGTGACATCTCCCACCGAGGCCGATTGAGCTCCGGCATTCATGACCAATGCCCCTCCCACTGTCCCGGGAATACCAACCGCAAATTCCAGTCCTCCTAAGCCGCGCTCGGCTGCCTCTGACATTAGCTTGGATAAGAGAACTGCCGCTCCCGCCACTACCCTTCGCTTGCAGCACTCGTAAGACGTGTCTTCATTAAATTCAAGCTTCTGGAAAGAATCCCCTCTCAAACTTATAATCAGCCCTGGAAATCCTCTATCCCGGGCCAGGATATTCGTCCCTTCTCCTAAGACCTTCCAGGGTAGGCGCTTAGTTGAAGCAAACTGGAGGACCGCTCTCAAATCCTCTAAATCTTTGGGCTCCACCCAATAATCGGCTGGGCCGCCGATTCGCAATGAAGTATGCTCACTCAACGGCTCATTGAATTTTATCCTGCCTTTCACAATCTCGCTAATCTCTTTAGCCAAGCTCATCTCACTTAAGTCTCTCCACCAATTCCTCGGCTACGGTATCAATATCTCCCGCTCCCATAGTAATCACCGTATCCCGGGGCTTAAGGATAGTCATTACCCGCTCAGCAATCTTTGATTTGTCTGGAATGAACTCAACGTTTTCCTGGCCAATGGCTCGAACCGCCTCGTATATATCCCGCCCGCTGACACCAGGCAGAGGTTCCTCACCAGCCGAATAGATATCAGTTATAACCAGGAAGTCTGCCCCCTTGAAGGCTGAGGAGAAATCCTCTCTTAAAAATTTTGTCCTGGTATAGCGATGCGGCTGGAATATTCCAACTATTCTCTTCCCTCTCCACTGCCGGGCAGCCTTTAGAGTAGCTCTTATCTCAGTGGGATGATGAGCATAGTCATCTACTATTACAATGTCCCTAACCTCGCCCTTTATCTCAAAGCGCCGCTGGACTCCTTGGAACTTAGTTAGGGCAGAGCTTATCTTCTCAAAGCTAACCCCTACCTCTGCGGCAACTCCAATGGCCGCAAGCGAATTGTAGATATTATGTCTGCCTGGCACCCCGAGCCTGATACTGCCTAATCTTCCCCCCCGGAGAGAAACCTCATATTCTGACCCCAGTCCCCGGAGCTTTACTGCCTGGGCTATAAGGTCACACTCGCCGTCAATCCCGTAGGTCAATATGTTAATGTTTTTCGCTTTTCGCTTTTCGTTCGCTTGCAGCACTCTTACGTGTTTCGCTTTCATCTTCCTGACATTTGGATGGTCAGATAGTACCAGACATCCGCCATTGGAGACCTTTTCGATAAACTTTCTAAAAGCCTCAATAATAGCAGGCATGTTATCATAATAGTCCAGGTGGTCGGCTTCAATGTTGGTGACCACGGCTAAGGTAGGAGATAGCTTCAGGAAAGAGCCATCGCTCTCATCAGCCTCAGCTACTAAGTAGCACCCCCGCCCGAGTTTAGCATTTCCTCCAATGTCATTTACCTCCCCTCCAATGACGATGGTGGGGTCGAGGGCGGCTTCGGAGAGGATAGAGGCGACCATAGAGGTGGTAGTTGTCTTCCCATGTGTTCCGGCCACGGCGATTCCTTTCCTGTCTTTCATTAGCTCAGCCAGCATCTCTCCCCGGGAGATGACGGAAAGACCCCGCAGTCGGGCGGCTTTCAGTTCGGGATTGGTGGAGGGAATGGCTGAGGAGAATACCACTAAATCGGCTTGAGCTAAGTTCTTTCCCCCATGGCCGAGGTAAACCACTACTCCTCGCTCCTCAAGGCGTTTGGTAGTCAAGCTCATCTTTATATCAGAACCACTCACCCCATAGCCCATCTCCAGTAAAACCTGGGCCAGAGCGCTCATTCCCGCTCCCCCAATTCCAATAAAATGAATATTTTTAATTCCTGCTAACATTTTCTTGCTAGATGCAGTATTCTTTCCACCACTTTCTCACCTGCTGTCGGCTTACCCAACCGACGGCTATTCTCAGCCATCCGGGCTAATTTCCCTTCCTCGGCCATTAAGTTTAAAATGGTCCTGGCTAAGCGCTCTCCCGTTAACTCCCCGTCCTTTATCACCGCCGCTCCCCCACTGCCTTCCAGCCAGCGGGCATTTTGCTCCTGGTGACCATGGGTGGCCCATGGATAAGGGATGAGAATAGCTGGCAGTCCACAGGCAGTAACTTCAGCTAAGGTAGTGGCTCCCGCCCGGCAGATGACCAGGTCAGCCTGGCCGTATGCCTCTTCCATCCGATGAAGGAAAGGATGGACCAGCGCTTCTACCCCGGCCTCTTTATAAGCCTCTACCATAAGTTGATAATCTTCCTTGCCGCTCAAGTGAATTATTCGATAGGAATCCATCTTCTCTTCGCTTGCCTCCGGCACTGCCTCGGCTGTGCCTTCGGCTGTGTGTGCAGCACTCTTACGTGTACGTGTCAAGTAATTGACTGCCTCCAACATAGACACATTAATTCGGTGTGCCCCTCTACTTCCTCCCATGACTAATATCGTCCTTGCGCTCTCGCTCTTCCTTTTTCCACTCTGGGCGATTTCGCCACGAACCGGATTACCGGTAATGACTGTTTTCCCTTCTGGGAAAAACGGCTTTGACTCAGCAAAACTTACATTGACTTCATCAACAAACCTGCTCAAGATGCGGTTGGTAATCCCGGGCACCAGGTTTTGCTCATGGATTAAGGTGTGAAAGCCTCGCCCCGTTAGAAATAGATTTCTAAACGGGGCAAGGAGAGAGGCCGCCAAGACGAATGGCCCCGCTAAATATCCCCCCATTCCCACGACGACATTTGGACGAACTTTTAAAAGGATGTAGAGCGATTGGAAGAAACCCAGGACAGTCTTCAGGAGTGATGAAAGAAGCCTTACCGGAGATTTCCCCGACCATCCCTCGCCCCATATGCCAAGATATGGAAATCCCTCCCTGGGCACCGTCTCAGCTTCCAAACCTCGCCTCCTTCCGATAAAGGTAATCTTACATCCTACTTCCCTTTGCAGTAGCCTCTCAGCTATGACCAGACCAGGGAATAGATGTCCTCCCGTCCCCCCAGCCACAATCAGTATTTTCAAAGCCACAGACTTCCACCAATTAAGAAAACTTCGTAACCACAGATAAACACAGGTGACAGCACTACTGTCATTGCTTTGGCTACGCCTCGCAATGACCCCTTTAGGGTCATCTGTAATTCATTTTTCTCTGTGCTCTCTGTGGTTTATATTTCCTGAATTTCGAGATATATTCAGCAACAGTCCCACTCCTACCATGTTGAGGAGGAGGGAAGAGCCCCCAAAGCTGATGAAAGGAAGAGGGATTCCTTTGGTGGGCAGTGAGCCGGTAGCCACTCCCACATTGATAATTGCCTGTAAGCCAATGGCCGCGGTAATCCCTACCCCTAATAGGTGACCAAATAAGTCAGGGGCCCGATAAGCAATCCTCATCCCCGTCCAGATGAAGATGAGAAAGAGAATGAGGATAGCCGCCGTTCCTATGAAGCCCAGTTCCTCCCCGATGATGGAGAAGATGAAATCAGTGTGGGCGGCCGGAAGATAAAATAGCTTCTGCCGGCTCTCTCCCAAACCAATTCCACTCAGTCCTCCAGAACCAAGTGCCATAAATGATTGAGTGATCTGATAACCGACTCCCCTTGGGTCCTTCCAGGGGTCCAGGAAAGCCAGGATTCTGCGCTGACGGTAAGGGACCCGGGTGATTAAGAGATAGAGAGCGGGCAGCGAAGAGAAGCCTATCCCGGCCAAATAAATGAGCCTCACTCCAGCCACGAAGAGGAGTATAAGAGCCACCAGCCCTATGAGGAGACTGGTTCCCAGATCTGGCTGAAGCAGGATAAGTCCAGTTACCACTCCTAAGACTAATAGAGGCGCAAGCAGCCCTCGCCAAAGTTCCTTGACTCTGTCCTGTTTCCTGGCTAAATACGCAGAAAGATAGAGGATGATGGCCAGCCTGGCCATCTCTGATGGCTGGATGCTAAATCCTCCCACCCTCAGCCACCGTCTGGCTCCTCCCGCCTCTCTCCCGAACTGAGGCAGTAGAACCATGATGAGAAGAAGCACAGACAGAAGAAGTAATGGTTTGCTCAAAACCTTAAGGAGCTCATATTTAGTCACCATGGCCAAGAGCATAAAAGCTAAACCCAATCCCATCCAGAGCATTTGCCGCTTCAAGAAAAAAGCGCTATCGCCGAAGCGCTCTCCAGCGGAAATTGCACTGGTAGAGTAGATGGCCACCAGTCCGATGCCGGCTAAG
Organism: candidate division NPL-UPA2 bacterium; assembly: GCA_021129695.1. GTDB lineage: Bacteria > NPL-UPA2 > NPL-UPA2 > NPL-UPA2 > JAGMAN01 > JAGMAN01. The sequence continues at coordinate 1,339 of JAJOKU010000080.1, read as the reverse complement.
GTGAAGGTAAGGAGAAAAAGCAGGCAACTACTTTTGTTCATCCCGTAAAATTCACCGTTTTTCCTCATTCGTCAAAAATTACACTGCCCACAGGCCTATCGTCATCGTAGTTTCAGGGTACTCAGACTAAGCAGGGCCAGGATGACGGCTAAGATCCAGAATCTAACGATAACCTTCGGTTCAGCCCAGCCCCGCAGTTCAAAATGGTGATGTAAGGGTGCCACCATGAATACTCTCTTCTTCCGAAGCCTATAGGAGACCACCTGGATGATCACCGAAAGGGCTTCCAGGACGAAGACTCCACCCACCACTAACAGCAATATCTCATGTTTAATGACAATGGCCACTACTCCTAAGGCTCCACCCAAAGCCAGGGACCCAGTGTCTCCCATGAAGACCCGGGCTGGATAGCTGTTAAACCAGAGGAAACCAAGCCCGGCTCCAACGACCGCGGCGCAGAAGATGCTCAGCTCCCCGCTGCCGACGATGTAGACGATGTTCAGATGCTCGCTGAACCCAATATGTCCAGACACATAACTTATCCCAGCATAGGCCGCCGCCGCCACCGCCACACAGCCGATGGCCAGACCATCCAGGCCATCGGTGAGATTCACTGCATTTGAGGTAGCTACAATGACTAACATAACGAAGGGAATGTAAAGCCAGCCTAAGGGGAGGAATAGATTCTTGAAGAAGGGGAAGGCAATCTCCGTTCCGTGCTCGAGGTGAAGGGGATGATAATAAAGATATAAGCCAATCAGCAGTCCTAAGCCTAACTGACCGGTAAGCTTAGTGGCCACCCTTAACCCGCCGGAGCGCTCCTCAGCCAATTTTATCCGGTCATCGATGAATCCTAAAATACCCAGCCAGACAGTACTTCCTAAAATTAAGAGAATGAATCTGTTGCTAAGGTCTGTCCAGAGGAGGGTGGAAAGGAGGAGGCTCAACAGTATGAGAACTCCGCCCATGGTGGGAGTCCCTTCCTTATCCCGATGAAGAGCGCGAAGCTCCGGGCAGGCTTCCTTGCCAATTCTCTCTCCTACTTTGAACTTGCTCAGTTTCCTTATGACCAGAGGTCCTAAGATAAGACTCAAGAAGAGAGCGGTTACCGCGGCCAGGGCAGCCCGGAAGGTGATGTAGCGCAGGACATTAAAGGGAGAGAAAAATTCACGCAGAACAGGATAGAGATGATAGAACATTTATAACTTCCTCCATCCTCATCGCCGGCGCCTTGAAACTCTCCAATCCTTCCTTAATTACACTGGAGATGGCGGGAACAGCCAGGTAAATATTCATCTATGAAAGGGCGCGTCAACCCCTAAATTTTATTTTAGCCATT
>JAJOKU010000100.1 GCA_021129695.1 candidate division NPL-UPA2 bacterium | reverse complement strand
ATTATTATCAATGTTTCTCTAATTAGGGCAACTACTGATTTACTTAGTGTTCTCAGTGCCTTTCTCTCTGTGGTTAGTCACTTTAAAAGAAAGCAATGCCTCCTCTTCGCTGTTGTAGATTCTTAAGATTCTATCGAATCCAAGCAATTTCACGATCTTCATTATTTTGTTAGATAGGTGCTCCAGGCGCAGGTCCCCTTCGCGGCTGCGAAGTGCTCTGGCGGCTCCCACCAGCGCTCCCAGACCAGCCGAGCTAATATAGTCGCAGCGCTTAAAGTTGATGATGATCCAGTGATTCCCCTGAGCGATGAGAGAATTTAAGGTCTTCTCAAAGTGCCGGGTAGTGTAAATATCAAGGACTCCGCTAAGGTCCACTATCTGCACCTTCTCCTCCAAGGGCTGCGAGGATACGTCGCTGGAGGCGGTCGCCACTTTAAAAAAGCGCTGACTGTCCTAATCGCTACCTGATCAGCAATCATATTCTGCCTCAATAAAATTGATGAGCGTTTCTTCGGCCGGTGCGGTATGGCTCTCGGGTTCGCTCATTCCCTTCCCCAGAGGGTCGGGTAAAGATCATCCTTCCCGCCGTTGTCTGAAGGACACTGGTCACTACGGCATCGATGTTCCGTCTTACATAATCTTTGCCGTTATCGATGACCACCATCGTCCCATCATCTAAATAAGCTACCCCCTGCCCGGGCTCCTTTCCCTCCTTAACTACCCTCACCCTCATTATCTCCCCGGGAAGGATGACCGGCTTGAGAGCATTGGCCAGCTCATTTATATTCAAAACACGGACCTTCTCTAAACCAGCCACCTTATTCAGACTGAAATCGTTGGTTAGAACCTTGGCATTCATCTCCTTGGCCAGTCTGACTAACTTCTCATCGACCTCCTTCACTTCAGGGAAATCCTGCTCATCTATTCTCACTTTCACCTTGGCATTTTTTTCTATCTTGCCCAGGACATCTAAGCCCCGGCGACCCCGATTCCGCTTGGGGGAATCGGCTGAATCAGCAATCTTCTGGACTTCCTGGAGGATAAACCTGGGGATAATCAAGGTTCCCTCCATGAATCCGGTCTCACAGATGTCGGCTATCCGACCATCAATAATCACACTGCTGTCAAGAATCTTATATTCTTCATCCTGTTTGGACGGACCATACCTGAAATATGGAAGCCCATGAAACTCTTCTTTCCTCCTCAAGACCATTACCGATCCTAAATAGGCGAGGGCAAGACATAGACCGATATAAGAAGTAAAATACACCGCCTCAGAAAGACCAATCCCGCGAAAGGAGTAAGCGATTAGGTTGGCTGCCACTAACCCGAGAAATAAGCCAAAGGCTCCGGCCAGCAAGCTTCTCAGGGAAACCTTCCTGAATAATATTTCCAGCCCGATGATGAGAAGGCTTCCGCCCAAACCGATGACGAGAGAAGACGGAGTCAGAATCCCGAATTTCGGAGCCAGATTATAGGCTAAAGCTACACTCAACAGGATGAAGATAACTCGAATAATGTTTAAGGTCACTTCTTCTCACCTCCTCTCTTCAAAAAATCAAATACGGTGAAGCAGTGCCGATTCTCAGGCAGTGCTACCTACGGCTAGCAGTACTGGCCAAAGGCCGGTATCAAAAATACAAACCATAGAAATATCATCTTAGCGTTTCGAAAGAGCTATGTCTAAGGCTTCCGCTACTATTCCAACTCCGATGCACTTGATGTTATTATTCTGTTTCACTGCCTTTAGACTACTTCGACCGATGAGGCATTCAGTGAAACCAAGCCGGGCGGCTTCTCTTATCCGCAGGCTCGGCCGGCTCACCGCCCTCACTTCTCCTCCCAAGCCCACCTCCCCTATGGACACCATCCTGGGGGGAGTGGAAATATCGCGGAAACTGGAGGCAACGGCGATGGCCATCCCTAAATCCAGGGCCGGTTCTCTAAGGTTCAGTCCCCCCGCTAAACTGACGAAGATATCCTGACTCTGCAGCCGAAGTCCCACTCTCTTCTCCAGGATAGCAAAGAGGAGGCAGGCTCGATTGTAGTCCACTCCGCTTACTAAGCGACGAGGCATGCTGAAGCTTCCGGGAGAGACCAGGGCCTGCAGCTCGACCAGTAGTGGCCTGCTCCCTTCCAGGCAGGGAACTACCATGGAGCCGGATACGTTCAGTGGTCGTTCAGCCAGGAATAGCTCAGATGGGTTGGGAACCTCTTTCAGACCCTCCTCTCCCATCTCAAAGATGCCAATCTCATTAGTGGAACCGAACCGATTCTTAACTGCTCGTAGAATCCTCAAATTTGTTTGCACTTCCCCCTCGAAATAAAGGACGGTGTCCACCATGTGCTCTAAGACCCTGGGTCCAGCAATGGCTCCTTCCTTAGTTACATGTCCAACTAAAAGGATGGATATGCCTTCCCGCTTGGCCAGATGGATTAAGGAGGAGGCGCTCTCCCTTACCTGGCTGATACTTCCCGGGGCAGATGGAATATCAGAGCGATAGATCGTCTGGATGGAATCAACCACGATCACTTTCGGACTGAGCTTGCTGATATGATTCTCTATGACTTCTAAATTTATCTCGCAGACCAGTAAGAGATGGGAAGAGGAAGTCCCCAGCCGCCTGGCCCGAAGTCTTGTCTGCCCCGCCGATTCCTCCCCGGAAACATAGAGGACAGAATGCTCTTTCAGGCTGAGTTGATAGCTGACTTGAAGCATCAGCGTTGACTTTCCAATTCCTGGATCTCCTCCAATCAAAATCACCGAGCCGGGAACTATTCCCCCTCCCAATATCCGGTCCAGCTCTCCGAGCCCGGTGGGAAGACGCTCCGCCTCCTCAGCGGATATCTCAGATATGGGCTGGGGCTCAGTTAGGGGACACTCAACGGGGAGCCTTCCCCTCTTCTCAATCTTTATCTCTTCAGTCAGAGTATTCCATCCCTTACAGTCGGGGCAACGTCCCAACCACCCGGGGGATTCGTAACCACACTGCTGACAGACAAACTTCGTCTTCACCTTAGCTCCCATTAACGGCTCCGCCACCTCCTCCTTTCCGGGGCCTTTTTCTGTTCCTCACGCTCTTTCTTTCTCTCTTCCCGACTCCTTCTCCTACCCCGGAGGAGGATGGTGGGATACTCTTTCAGCTCCTGAGTAAATTTCTTTAACTCTTCTGATGCCTCTCTGAAATTCTTAATAATTACGACAAGATCTTCTCCACCTTCAGCTAACACCGTGCTTAGATCATCGGTGAGGCTTTCCAGATTCCTGGCAATAACCTGGGTGCTTTTAATAGTCTCCCGTAAAGCTTCTTTACTCTCCTCATCCCCAATTATCCTCCTTGCTGAATCCACCGTCTCGCTCAGCTTCCTGACGACCTCTTCTCCCAGTTTGACCAGCTTCTCATAACGGACAGGCTCCGAAGAAGCTATTATTGACCCCTCTCCCAAGCGCCTACCTTCTTTCTCCCCAGGTGTAATCTCTATGCCTTTCTCCCCCATCAATCCCAGGGTGCTAATGAAAGCCGTGGCTCCTTCTCTTATCTCAACATCCGGCCTCAACCAGAGGCTAACCTCTACCTTTGTCTCAGGATAGTAGATCATCCTGATGTCTTTTACCCTACCTACCTCCACCCCAGCCAATCTCACCGGAGCGCCCTTTCTTAGCCCGGCGGTAAAATCAAAAAAGGTTTTAATCTCATAGCCTCTCCTTTCCGCCAGATACCGATCGAGCCTGCCAAAGTATAGTACCAAGGCCGCTAACATGGCCAGGCCCACTCCCACCATGAGACCTACTTTCGCTTGCAGCACTCTTTCGTGTACTTCTGCGCTAACTTTAGCCATTTGATTATCCTCCGACTGTAAGAGCCACCGCGCGAGCGGGTCTTGCGCTTGCAGCACTCTTACGTGTGATTAATTCTCAGTAATTGGCCCTTGAGAGGCTCCGCTAATAAACTGTCGCACTATCGGATTGGCTGTGTTTCTTATTTCTTCTCCACTACCTATCTCTATGATTCTACCTTTGTAGAGCATGGCAATTCTATCAGCTATCTTATAAGCACTCTGCATATCATGGGTGACAATTAGGGAAGTAACCTTTAATCTTTCCTGGAGACTTAAAATAAGGCTATTAATGATATCAGCCGTAATGGGGTCTACTCCCGTAGTTGGCTCATCGTAGAGAACTATCTCCGGGTCCATGGCTATGGCGCGGGCCAGGGCCACTCTCTTCTTCATCCCCCCACTCAGTTCAGCTGGTCTTAAATCTTCCACATCCCCCAGCCCCACCAGTTCCAACTTCTCCCTGACAATCTCTTCTATCTCTCCTTCGCTGAGATTACTATGCTCCCGCAGTGAAAAGCCGACATTCTCCCCCACGGTTAAGGAGTCAAATAGGGCTGCGCCTTGAAAGAGCATTCCAAATCTTTTTCTTTCCTGGTTCAGTTCGCTTGCCTTGAGTTTGGTTATATCATGCCCATCAATGAGAATCTCTCCTGAATCTGGCTTCAGTATTCCCATAATGTGTTTGAGAAGGACACTCTTCCCACAGCCACTGCGGCCGATAATCACCGTGGCCTGCCCATCGGGCACTACCAGGTCAAGGTTGTCTAATACCCGGTTGGAGTCACACGTAAGAGTGCTGCAAGCGAAAGATTTAGTCAAATTGCGAATAGTAATCATAAATTCACTATCTCGAGAGCTATGGTTATAAAGAAATTAGCGATTAAGATCAGGATGCAAGAGGTAACCACTGAACCAGTGGTAGCTCTACCTACTCCCTCTGCTCCTCCCCTGGCGGTTAAACCTTTATGGCAAGCAATGATGCCGATGATCATTCCAAAGAAGAGGGCCTTGATTAATCCGTTCAGAATATCATGAGGAGCTACCCTCTCCAATGCAATGCTGAGGTAGAAGGTGGCGTTGATTCCCATCATCTTCACTGAAGCTATATACCCTCCCAACATACCAATGAAAACAGTATATATGGTCAGGATAGGTAAAAGAATGAGACAGGCGAGAAATCTGGGGACGACCAGATACTTTACCGGATTGACAGCCAGACTCTGGAGAGCATCAATCTGCTCGGTAACCTTCATTGTTCCCACCTGAGCAGTGATGGCCGCTCCCACCCGACCGGCCAGCATGAGAGCGGTTAAAACGGGTCCCAGCTCCTTGGCTAGTGATAGATTCACCAGGCCACCTATTACAGTCTCTAAGGTCATCTTGTGCAAGACGTAATAGGACTGAAGGGCCAGTACCATTCCCGTGAAAGCACCGGTTATGATGACCACCGGCAGAGAAAGTAGTCCCACATTTACCATCTCGCTCAAAAGGTTCTTCCCCCTCCAGGGAGGTCTCAGGGCCAAACTCAGGGTCTGAGCAAATAGTATGGATATTTCTCCAAGATAAGTCAGAGCCGAGACTGTTCTCCTTCCTAAGATTTGTAGCATCCTTTACTCCGGTCGACCGGAATAGTTTTCAAACCGGGTGCACTCTTGCCTGAAGGTCAGCTTAAACGAGCCCACCGGGCCATTTCGCTGCTTGGCGATGTTAACATCAGCCTCGCCAGGATTCTTATCAGGAGTGTAATACTCCTCCCTGAGGAGAAGGGCTACTACATCGGCATCCTGTTCAATAGCTCCTGATTCCCGAAGGTCAGCTAATCGGGGACGATGGTCTTCCCTCTGCTCCACGGCCCGGCTCAACTGAGAAAGAGCCACCACGGGCACCTTTAGTTCCCTGGCCAAGGACTTTAGAGAACGAGAAATCTCCGAAATCTCCTGTTGCCTATTCTCCGCCCTCCTCCTTCCCTGCATCAGTTGAAGGTAATCGATAATTATCAGTCCGATATTCTCCCTTGATTTGAGGCGACGCGCTTTAGCCCTAAGTTCCAGGATAGACACACCCGGTGTGTCATCTATGAAGATGGGAGCTTCGGCCAAAAGCCCGGCGGCAAGGGTTAAATCGCTGAAGGCTGAGCTACTTAAGAAACCAGTCCTCAGTTTATGAGCGTCCACCCTGGCCTCAGAGCAGAGCATCCGCTGGACCAACTGCTCCTTGGACATCTCCAGGCTGAAGAAGGCCAGGGGAATCTTTTTCTGCACTCCAACGTGCAGGGCCACATTTATAGCGAAAGAAGACTTACCCATGGAAGGTCTTCCGGCTATAACGATGAGGTCTGAAGGTTGGAGCCCCGAGGTTTTGGTATCGAAGTCAGTGAACCCAGTGGGAATGCCGGTCACCAACTGTTTTTTCTCGGTGAGTCTCTCAGCTAATTCGATGCTATCGCCGATGAGGTCTCTTATGGAAACGAAGTCCTGTCGCAGCTTGCTCTCGGAGATGTCAAAGATCCGGCTCTCAACCTTATCTAAGAAAAGGTCAACTTCTTGCCGGTCTTCATAGCTCTCAGTAATAATTTGGGTAGCGGTGTTAATCAAACTTCGAAGTATAGCTTTCTCTTTAACAATCTTTGCATAATGCTCTATATTGGCCGCCGTGGGAACAGCGTTGATCAGAGAAGTGAGGTAAGCCGCCCCCCCTACTCCCTCCAGATCCCCCCGCTTTCGAAGCTCCTCAGTGAAAGTGACCAGGTCCACAGCGGCGCTCCTTTCATATAAATCAAGCATAGCTGAGAATATCTTCTTATGGGCTTCATGGTAGAAACTATCTTTGTCCAGGAGCTCAATGGCCCGGGCAATGGCTTCCTCCTCCATCATCATAGAGCCCAGGACCGACATCTCCGCCTCCAAATTCTGGGGCGGCACCTTCACATCACGGGCACACACAACTTATTCCTCATGATAAGCCGCCGCGCGAGTGGGTCTTGTGAGCAGCGATTTCTTTGGCGAGCTCTTCCCTTACAGCCCCACAGGCAGTACCGCAGCGAAGCAGCACTGCCTCAGCTGTGCTTCACCGTATTTCTAACTTGGCGAAGCCAAAACTGAGCGCGAACAAGACCCCGAAGCAGGCGGCTATTTTTTTACTACCCAAACCTTCACCTCAGCAGTGATATCCGGATGAAGTTTAACAGGAACATGATAGATGCCCAAGGATTTTATTGGCTCTTCTAAGACCACCTTCCGCTTGTCTATCTCAATCCCCTCTTTCTTTAAAGCCTCAGCAATATCCATGGAAGTGACCGAACCATACAGTTTGTCATCCTCGCCGGCCTCTACAGGAATGGTGCAGGACATGGCCGCTAACTTCTTAGCTAAATCCTCCGCTTCCTTCTTCTGTCTTCTTCTCTGAGTAACTTCCATCTTCTTCTCTTCTTCAAATATCCTCATGCTCTTGGGAGTTGCTTCCAAAGCCAATCTTCGAGGCAGGAGAAAGTTGCGAGCAAAGCCGGGAGCTACCTCCACCACATCTCCTCTCTTTCCTAAACTCTCTTGGTCCTGTCTAAGAACAACCTTCATTATTTAGCCACAAATGGCAGGAGGGCAAGCTGCCTGGCCCTCTTGATAGCCCTGGTTATCTGTCTCTGGTGTTTAGCACAGTTACCAGAAATCCGGCGGGGAAGAATCTTTCCTCGTTCAGTGATATAGTTCTGGAGCTGACTTACTGACTTAAAATCTATCTCTTCCACCTTGCCCTGACAGAACTTGCAAGGGCGTTTCCTTCTTATGAACTTCTCAGCTGGTTCCTTCTTCCTCCTCACCGGTTATCTCCTCTGGAATACTTGCTTCTTCCTTTCCCTCCTCAACCGGTGGCGCCTCGGCCGGTTTTCTATCTAAAAACTGGATGCGTCTGGCTATCACTTCCACCCGGCTTCGCTTCTCACCGGAGTCAGTTTCCCAGGAAGAACTGCGTAGTCTCCCCTCTACAAGTATCTGCCTTCCTTTGCTCAGGTACTGGCTGCAAGTCTCGGCCTGCTTACCCCAGACGACTACCTGCACAAAGCAGGCCTCTTCCTTTCTCTCTCCGGCCTGAGTGGTGAAGACCCGGTTGGCAGCTAAACCAAGATTGGTAACTGCACTTCCACTGGGAGCATAGCGAAGCTCCGGGTCCCTGGTCAAACGTCCTATCAAAAAGACACTATTTAAATTAGCCATTTTCCCCCTCCCTTACCGCAACCTAAAAATTTTTCACTGCCTGAGAATCGGCGGTGCTTTGGCTGCCTTCGGCACTGCCTTTGGCTGTGTGTGCTTCGCGGTGTTTTACCGTGTGGCCTCCCTGCCCGCCGCAGGCAGGTGTGGTTTGTAATTTCTGTTCATTTTCGAAATATTAGATGCCTCAAGATGGAACTATTCAGCCCGTAAGCCTTCTTGAGCTCCAAGATCGCTTTTGGTTCTATTTTGAAGTTGAGCGAGAAGTAGAAGGCATCTTTCTTTTCCTTAACTTCATAGGCTAAATTCCTCCTCCCCCACTTTTCCCTCTTCTCTACGGCGCCCCCGTTCTTACTTATCACCTCCTCCACCGCGGCCATGGTCTTCTCCTTCTCTTCCTCCCCTAAATTGGGATCGGTGATAAATACTCCTTCATACTTGTGTTGAGTAGACAACCCTCTTACCTCCTATTCAACACTATAACAGGATGGCCGGCTATTGTCAACCAATTTTAAACACCTGTGATTTTCCATGTCCATCTCTGTGTTACGCTTCCCTGAACTTCAAGCATATTCAGGCTCTGGGATGAGCGCTGTCGTAGATGGTCTTTAGCCTTTGAGTGGTCACATGGGTATAGATTTGAGTAGTAGAGAGGTTGACATGTCCGAGGAGCTCCTGGATGGCTCTTAGGTCTGCCCCGGCATCTAGTAGATGAGTGGCAAAGGTGTGCCTGAGCGTGTGAGGGCTGATATTCAGTTCAGAGGAAATTTTCTGGATATATTTTTTCACTATTCGACGAATGCTCAGGCGGGTGAGCCTCCCTCCCCAGTTATTCAGGAAGAGGGCATCCTTATCTTTTAAGATATCTCTCTTCCTCCTCCTGAGTAGCTGTGGGCGCTTCTCCAGGTATTTTCTGATAGCCTTCAAAGCATTCTCACCGATGGGAGTCAACCTCTCTTTCCTCCTCTTACCCATTACTTTCAATGCTCCACCAATAAAATCTATCTGGCCTGCATTCAGGCTGACCAGTTCGCTCACCCGCATCCCGGTGCTGTAGAGGGTCTCCAGGATGGCTCTATCCCTCAATCCAAGCACTTCATCCTCAGAAGGAGCCTCCACCAATTTTGTCACCTCATCTAAATCCAAGAATTTGGGGAGCTTCTTCTCCAGGCGGGGACTTCTTATTCCGGCTGTCGGGTCAGAGGCTAAGTAACCTTCCCGGCAGAGGAATTTGAAGAAAGAGCGAAGGCAGGATAATTTCCTGGCCACCGTTCTTCGGCGAACATCCATTCCCTGTAAATAAGCTAAATATTCCCGGATAGTCAGACAATCTATCTGGTTCACGGTAACACTGGACTTCAAAAATAGCGAGAACTGCCCCAGGTCACCTTGATAACTCTTCAGCGTGTGGGAAGACAGGTTCCGCTCAATCCCTAAGTAGTTCATGAACTTGCTTATGTAGTCTTCCATCCTTACTCATCCCTGACATCTTCTTTTTCTTTGTATCCACATTCCCTGTCATTGCATTGGTAAAAAGTGTGACCGGCTCTGCCTCTGTGCTCTACCAAGAACTTTGCCCCGCAGTCTGGACACTCTTTCTCCACTGGCTTGTTCCAGAGGGAGAATTTACAGTCAGGAAATCGATTGCAGCTAAAGAAGGTCCTGCCCTTCTTTGTCCTGTGCTCCACAATCTGCCCGTCACATCGGTCTTCCGGACAGGTCACCCCGGTAGTCATCGGCTGGGTATATTTGCACTTTGGGAAATTTCGGCAGGCTAAGAATCTCCCGTATCTGCCATCTTTCTCTACCATAACTCCATCACACTGGGGACACTTCTCATCGGTTACCTTCTCCTTCCGTTTCACCCTCTTCATCTCCCGGCCGGCCTTAACAACTGTGAGCATGAAGGGTTGATAGAAATCTCTGAGCAGTTTTACCCAGTCAACTCTTCCTTCCTCAACTTCATCTAAGCCCTGCTCCATGTTAGCCGTAAATTTTACATCCAAGACTTTCGGGAAGTGTTCCACTAAAAGCTCAGTCACTATCCGGCCCAGTTCAGTGGAATGGAACCTACCCTTAATTTTTTCCACATAACGGCGGCTCTGAATGACCTGAATGATGGGAGCGTAGGTGCTTGGTCGGCCAATCCCTTCTTCCTCCAGGGCCTTGACCAAGATAGCTTCTGAGAACCTGGGTGGCGGCTTGGTGAAATGTTGCTCCGGTAGAAGCTTGATGAGGGTCAGCTTCTCCCCCTCTTTAAGCGCCGGCAGGATATTTTCTTTCTCTTTCTCAACTTCTCTTTCTTCCTTCTCTCGCCCTCCATCCTCCTGGCTCTCTACATAAACGACCATGAACCCTTTGAATTTAATCTCAAGACCGGTAGCCCTTAAGAGGAACCTTCCTGCCTCTATGTCCACTGTGGTTATTTTGAGCACGGCAGGCTTCATCTGGCTGGCCAGGAAGCGAGTCCAGATTAGTTTATATAACCGGTATTGCTCAGGCGTTAGAAAGGCTTTGAGCCTCTCTGGCTCCCGATAGATACTGGTCGGGCGAATAGCTTCATGGGCCTCCTGAGCGCCCTTCTTTGACTTGTATCGAGGTGGGGTAGGGGGAGCGAAATTGGAGCCAAATTTCTCCTTAATATAGGTGGAAGCCTCTCCTTGAGCCTCACTCGCAACTCTAATAGAATCAGTCCTCATATAGGTAATAAGGCCGATGCTTCCTTCCTCACCCACCTCCAGACCTTCATAGAGTTGCTGGGCTATACGCATGGTATTAGAAGCGCTGAAACGCAGTTTCCTGGAGGCTTCCTGCTGAAGATAGCTGGTGGTGAAGGGAGGGGAAGGATACCTTTTTTTGTCCTTTGTCTTTATATCCTTGACAAAAAAATCTTCCTTTTTCAGTTTATCTACTATCTTTTTGGCTTGCTCTCCACTAACAATCTTCGCTTTCTTGGAATCAATCTCCTCTAACTTGGCCTCAAATTCTTTACCGTCAGTTTTCTTGCGCCTTAGCTTCGCGGTCACTGACCAGTATTCTTCGGGCACAAATGCGTCTATCTCTCTCTCCCGCTCGCAGATGAGACGAACAGCTACCGATTGCACTCTCCCGGCACTCAGCCTTCCTCCCACCTTCCTCCAGAGCAGGGGACTTAACTTATATCCAACAATCCTATCCAATATTCTCCTTGCCTGCTGGGCATTGACCTTGTTTAGGTCTATTTGATGAGCATTCTTAACTGCCTCCTGGATGGCTCCCTTAGTTACCTCATGGAAGATTATGCGGTAGATATTAGCCTTATTCGGGAGAAGCTCAGCTAAATGCCAGGCTATAGCTTCCCCTTCCCGGTCCGGGTCGAGAGCCAAGAGTATCCTGTCCACCTCCCCGGCCTTCTTCTTAATCTCTTTAATTACTTTCGTGCGACCAGGAACAGTGACATACTCCGGTTGGAAGTTACTCTTTACATCTACTCCAAACCTGTTCTTGGGGAGGTCGCGCACATGTCCCGAGCATGACTTCACCTCAAAATTAGAACCCAAGAATTTGTTGATCGTCCTCGCCTTCGCCGGGGATTCAACGATTACCAACGACTTAGCGTTCTTTTTTTTCTTACTTTTCCTCATTGTATTCAATCATCCTTTCCTATCGTGAAGTTAATCGTGAACCTAATTGTGAACGTACACATATCATCTCTGTAAAATCACCAAATTTATCACCCGTTTGAGCCGTTTGTGAGCCCTTTATGAGTCGTTTGTGCTTCCTTTCCTGATTTTCTTGGCGTCTTTGTGGCGTCTTTCTGGTGTGTTTGGTCAATTATTAGTCGTTTATTAGTCGAGTAGTTGCACAAATTAAAAATTCAGTATCCATTCTGATGGAAAACAATGAAATATTTCTTACAAATTTCCTACATTTTCCTACAAATCTGTAA